>JACQFG010000316.1 GCA_016200155.1 Planctomycetota bacterium
ACACGTAGGTCATCCGCAGCAGCGTCATCACGCGCATCGAGATGACCGGATGCACCCGGCTCTGGTGATACATCGTCGCCGGGATCATTGCGTAAAACGTCATGATGGCGACGTACATCGCGGCCGGCACGATCGCCAGCAGCAGCGGATTCGCGTCGATCACCAGCCACGTCAGCACGCCGATCAGCGAAAGCATGTAGAGGATGCCGACGCGCACCGTTATCTTGTTAGGCTTCCAGCCCTTCTTGAGATACGGATTCTTGTCGGTCGGGATCGCGTTGTACGCCGCCCGGATGCGCATGAAGCGGAACAGGTTCGGCAGCCAGAGTTGCTTGAGGAGCGTTCGCACGAAATCGCGATGTGAGACCGGAAACTGCAACCAGTGTCCGCTGGTTTGCAGTTGCGAGACGTCCGGATCGCGATCGGGGTCGTTGACGAACTGATGATGGGCAATGTGCTGGAGCCGATAGTGCTGCGTCGAGCTGAACAGCGGAAACATGCAGAACCAGTCGGAGACGAGATCGTTCCCGAAGCGGTTGCGCAGCAGGATGTGATGCGACGCCTCGTGCGCCAACCCCGTAAGCTGATGCTGGCCAGCCCCGATCAGGAAGATCGCAACGATCGTGATCGGCACATCGAGCCACAACGACACGTCGTTGATCGCATAAAACCACAGCGTGGCCGCGATGACCAGCGTCAAGTACAGGTAGACGCGGACCAGGTAGAAGAGGTTGGTGACGTTATCGGTCTGGCGCAGTTCCTGGAGTTTCTCCTTGATGCGCGGATCGCTGAGCGATGCCATGGTCGGCGGCGTTTGGACGGCGGTGGCCATTGATGCTGATCCTGCGAACAAGAAAGTTCATCCCATTCATCCCCGCACACACACCCTATTTGGGACGATGGGACGAACTATCACATTTATCAACTTGGTCGTGTTGCGAATCAGGAAACACGTGCATTTTACCCATTTATCCTGCATTTACAAGCATTGGCTTTTGCTGGCTCGGCATCTCCGCAAGACTGCTGTCGATGAATAGGTGGTGCCAAAGCTGCGTCGATAGCACACCTGCCAGTCCCATCTCGACCGACGTGCGCTGGGTCGAACGCGCGCGCATCAGTTTGAACGCCTTGCGCCAGTGCAGGACCGCTTCGACGTCGAAGTAGCCGGTCTTGCGCAGCGATTCGACGCTCAAGAGTTGCTCGACGAACGCCGGCGGGCGTTCGCTGTGGAAGCGGTCAAACGGCGCCCGGAACATCGCCTTGCGCCGCCAGGAAATTTCCTTCGGCAAATAGCGCTCGGCCAGCAACCGGAGGATGCGTTTGTCGCCGAAACCCTTCATCTTCATGGCCGGGTCGATGCGGGCCAGGAACGCGAAGATCTCCTCATCGAGAAACGGATAGCGCGTCTCGACCGAGTTGTGCATGCCGATGCGGTCTCCCTTGGCGTGCATCTGCAATCCCGGCAAGTGGATGCGGGCGCCGACATAGAGCGCGCGGTTGAGCGGATGCCATTTGCGGGCTCGGTCGAGGTTGAAGCCGATGTCGCTGTACGGAATGTGCTCGGCCATCACCTGACGCAGTTCCGGCCCGAAGAACCGCAATTTCGACAGGCTGACAAGGCCGTAGATGTCGAGCCAGGGATTCGGTCCGCCGATGGCGGCGCGGGCCCGTTGCACGACCTCCGGCGGGAACACCGGGGAGCCGCCCCACTTCAGGAACAGCCGGCGCACGCGATCGCTCAAGGGCAAGCCGGGAATGAAATCGAGCCAGCCGAGCAGCTTATGCACCTTGTACCAGGGATAACCCGCGAGCCATTCGTCGGCGCCGTCGCCCGACAGCGCGACCTTGTAGCCCTGGCGATGCACCTCCTGGGCCAGCAGCAGCAGGGCCGCGCACGAGGTATCGATCACCGGGCTCTCGGCGGCATGAATCAGCCGGGGATACGTCTTCAGCACTTCGTCGGCGCCGAAGTTGACGATGGTCGGCTCGCAGCCGAGATGCCGCGACACGATGCCGGCCTGATCGGTTTCGTCGAGATGCGGATCGTCGATCCTGATGGTGAACGTCGGGATCGGATTGCCGCGAATCTTGCTGGCGAGGGCGACGATGAGGCTGGAATCGACGCCGCCGGAGAGGTACGAGACGACCGGAACATCGGCGCGCAATCGGCGTTCGATCGACGCGAGCATCAGGCGTTCGAATTCGTCGACGAACACCGTCGGATCGTTGCGGTCTTCCTCGCCGGCGTCGGGGAAGTCGATCTGCCAGTGAATGCGATCGTCGACGGTACGCAGGCCCTTGCGGCTGGTGCGAATGTCGAGGAAATGTCCGGGCAGGAGCAGCGAGATGCCCTGGAAGCAGGTGACGGGGCCCGGCATCGCGAAGAAGGTGAAGACGTGGTTGATGCCGCGCAGATCGGGCCGGGCCGTGATTATTCCGGAGGCGAGGATGGCCTTGATCTCGCTGCCGAAGAGGAGCCAATCGCCCTGGCGCGACCAGTAGAGCGGGCAGATGCCGAAGCGATCGCGGGCCAGGATCAGGCGGCGTTGGCGGCGATCCCACAGAGCGACGGCGTACTGGCCGTGCAGATGGTCGAACATCTCTTCGCCGTACTCTTCCCACAGGTGCGGGAAGAGTTCGGTATCGCAGTGAGTGCGGAAGCGGTGCCCCTTGGCTTCGAGCTTTTGGCGTTTTTCGGGATAGTCGAAGAGTTCGCCATTGAAGACGACGCTGATGGAGCCGTCCTCGTTGCTGATGGGCTGCTTGCCGTCGAAGAGCCCGACGATGCTGAGCCGGCGATTGGCGAGCGAGACGCCGTCGGCCTGGAAGTAGCCGTCTTCGTCGGGCCCGCGATGGACGATGGCGTCGGCCATGCCGTGCAGCACGTCCGTGGGGACGAGCCGATTGCCCGCCAGATCGATCGCGCCGGCGATGCCGCACATGGGTTGGGCCTCACGAAGGACGATATCCTCCGCTTCAATTTACCCAGTCGGCAAAGTTTTCGGGATGCGAAAGGCCGTGCGGGAAACGAACAATCCGCATTGCCCGACGCGCAGGTCGGCACAATCGGTAAGGTCCCTACCAGCGGCAGGAAAAAGAATTCACGTCAAGCCCGCAGGTGAGGTACTCCGAACCTGCGGGGTGACCCCGCAAGTTCGGAGTACCTCACCTGCGGGCTTGATACTACTGTTCCTCGCTCGCCTCTTCGATGACGTCGTCCGCCACGTAGATCGGCACCTTGGCCGTCACGGCGACCGCGATCGCGTCGCTGGGCCGGCAATCGACCTCGACGATCTCGCCTTCCTTGCGGATGCGGAGCTTGGCGAAATAGGTGTGCTCGCGCAGCTCGTTGATGTAGATGTCTTGCAGGTCGCCGCCCAACAGGTCGATGGCGTTGCAGATCAGGTCGTGCGTCATGGGGCGCGGCCAGACGACCCCCTTGATGCGGCGGTCGATGCTGAGGGCCTCGAACAGGCCGATGACGATCGGAAACGCGCGTTCGCCGTCCACCTCGTGCAGCATGACGATTTGCTGATCGTGGATCTCGTTGATGATGATGCGCCTGAGTTCCATCAAGACAGTCACGGCAGCCTCACTTTCACCCGATCACGCCGATTATGCAGCCTTTTCGGGCAGGCTCGCCAAATCATGGCCCGGCGTCGCCCGGCCGACTCAAGCGGCGTCCGCGCCGGCCCGACGATAAGAATGCCTCCCTCCCTGCATTGTAGCGAGCCTGCGCGCCAAGAAAAACGGGCGCATCGCCAGAACCTACCCCGACCGCATTTGCATCGTGCCCATCTGGAACCTATAGTTCCAGGGGTATCGCTGTTGCTGGGGTGGGGATCTGTGCTATGATAACAAACGGCCTTTCTGAGAGTCCGAATCGTCGGGCGGAACCTGTTCTCCAGCTCAAGCCCGTTGTCGGATCGGACCGCGAAAATCGAGGTGGCCCCATGCCCCTGACATTGAACATCGGCAAGTGTACGCTTTTGGGCAACTATCGCGAGAACAACGAAGATTCCATCGACGTGAAGACCTATCCGGACATGACGTTGTGCATCGTTGCCGACGGCATGGGCGGCCAGGCCGCGGGAGAAATCGCCAGCAAGCGCGCCATCGACGTCGTGCCGCGCGAGCTGCGCAAGCACCTGCCGCTGGCCGAAACGGAGGACCAGGTCAAGCAGGTGGTCCGCAAGGCCGTCGTGCAGACCAACGACGAGATCATCACGATGGGCTCGCTCGACCGCGATCTCAAGAACATGGGCACGACCATCGTGCTCGCCCTGTGGCGCAAAGGCCGCGAGTTGTACATCTCCAACCTCGGCGATTCGCGCGCCTACCTCATCCGCGGCGGGACGATCGAGCAGCTGACGATCGACCACTCGCTGGCCTGGGCCCTCGTCGAGAACAAGACCATCACCCCCGAGGAAGCGAAAGAACATCGCTTCCGCAACGTGCTCTGGAAATACCTCGGCAGCAAGGAAATCGGCGAAGGTCCCGACGTCAAGCCGATCCCGATCGAGAAGGGCGACCGCTTCCTGCTCTGCACCGATGGCCTGACCGGCCCGGTCCCGGACGAGAAGATCCGCAAGTTCATCGACGAGCATCCCAACGTCCAGGAATGCGCCGACGGCCTGGGCAAGCTCGCCCTCGACGACGGCTCGCGCGACAACGTGTCGTGCATCGTCATCGAAGTCGTTGAGAATTAGCAAGTTCCGTAGGACAGGCAGCCTTGCCTGTCCCGAAGTGCCAGCCGCATGGCGTCCTGTTGCAATGACGAGCGACCGGTTGGCAGAGGGACAGGCAAGGCTGCCTGTCCTACGAGAGACATGCAATTTCGAATTTCAAACGAATCACGCCGCCGAGAATGATGCGATGCCCTGGCTGGAGCGGGTAGTCCTGCGCCGGCGCGAGCATTTGCGCTTCGAGCTGCGTGCCGGTATTGCCTGGCAGCGGCCGCAGGGCAAAGGCGCCGGTGGCGCGGGTGCGCAGGATCAGAGCGTGCTGGCGTGAGATGCGGCGGATGATGGCGCGCTCGAACCACTCGTCCAGATCGATATCGGGGAAGTTGCCTGCGACCGCGTCGAGCCGGCCGATCATCATGGCGTCTTTCGTCAGCGGGAAATAGTGCAGCGGCTGCTTGTCGGGGCCGTAGAGCGCCAGGCACGGCGTCCCCGACGGCGGCTTGACGGCACGCTTCTTGACGTCGGGCGTCTCTTCCGCGGCCGCCGGTTCGATGACCACCGGCGGCGGCTCCTCGATAAACGGCGCCAGCGGCGGCGCTTCTTCGAGGATCGGCGCCATCGGCGGAATTTCCTCGACCAGCGCGATCGGCGGCTCCTCCAGGATCGGCGCCATCGGCGGCGCTTCGACCACCGCGGCCGCCGCCAGGTCCTTCACGAGCATCGTGCCGCACACGCAGAACAGGTCCGCGTAATCCGCCGCGTAAACTTTCCCGCAGGCCGGGCAGCAGCTTCCGCCCGGCGGCAGCTCCCTGGGCAGCTCCACCTTCGACGGCGTGGTCGGCGTCGTCAAGCCCGTCCCCGACGGCAGGAAATCCTCCACGCTGGACCCGCACACCGAGCAAGTCCGGCTGCCTTCCGCGATCTTTTCGCCGCATATGCTGCAGGTGATCATGACGGTTCTCTTGAGCCGCTTGCGGCGCAGCAACGTTACGGCGCTGCTGCGCCGCAAGCGGCTAGAAATCGATATCCTGCGCCATCACCAGCTCCTCCGCCCGCGACGAGGCGGCCAGCGAGCGGTTGAGCATCTCTTGCGAGATGGTGCCCTTTTGCGTGAACTCGTCCTTCATCGTGCGATACTGGTTCGCGGTCGCCTGGTCGCCGAAGTCGTCGAACTTCGTGATGAGGGCTTCGAGCAGCTTGGCGACGATCTCGCGGTCGCGCGGGTTGCCGCGCTCGGCCTTGAGCAGATCGATCTTGCCCTGGAGGAAGAGCACCTGCCGCTGCACCTCGGCGCGCGACAGCACCTTGCGGACATCGCCGGAGCGCTCGGCGGCCCGGCCGGCGTCCGAGGTGTACTCCACGATGATGTTCGTCTCCAGCTTCTCGGCGGTCTTGTTCATGCTCGGCACATCGTACGTCAGCGTCGCCTTGGCGATGCGGAAGCGCTGATTGGTCGGCCGGCCCGGCAGCGTGCAGCGGAACAGGAACTCGTACGCCTTGCCGCGCTCCATCTGCTCCAGCCGCAGCATCACCTGATGACTGTGGTCCGGTTCCAGATCGCCGACGAAAAGAATCTCCGGCTTCGACCGATACAGCTCGCGCACCTGCAGCTCCGGGGACAGCCAAAGCTGGAGCTGCACGTTGGTCGCCTGGATGTTCTTCTGGTTCTTGACGGCCTGCCCGAAGAGCATCTGGGCAGCGGTCGCCGGTGCCGAAGGCGACGATCGGCAGGTGAAATTCCAGGCCGACCGATTTGGCGGCAGCGAGGGCGTGGTCGGGTTTCTCGTCCTCGCCGTCGGTCAGCAGCACGAGCTTGCGGGTGCGCGGCGAATCATCGACGCTGGAAAGGACATCGCGGACCGCCTCGAAAGCCTTGCCCATGGCCGTGCCGCCGCCGCCCACGCTGTTGAGCTGCTGGATGGCGCTCCAGACGGCGTCCATGTCGCTGGGGATGATGGCCTGGGCCAGCAGGTGCGGCTGATCATCGAAAGCGATGATGGTGAGCAAGTCGTCGCCGGCGAGGCGTTCGACCATCTTCTGCACAACGTCGGCCGCCATCTCGCGCCGGCTGGGGACCTCGGAGACGACGCGCTGGGCGGCCTTTCCCTCGGCCGATGCCACGCCGACCTTCTGCGCCTTCGGATCGCGGCGCACGAGCACGTCCATCGACTCGGATACATCGACGAGCAAGATCAGGTGCGTCGGGATCGACACCGGCGGCGTGCTGCTGCTGAGCGTCGAAGCATTCGGCTCGATTGTCAAGAGCGCGTAGACGTCGCCCGGCGTATTCTCTTCGAGATACGGGCGGTCCAGCTTCCAGCGCAGGTTAAACGCATCGGACATGGGAGTGCTCCGGCCGCTTGCTGCGTAGCA
>JACQFG010000328.1 GCA_016200155.1 Planctomycetota bacterium
CAGCCACGGCACCCGCCTGGCGACGTATGCGACGTGGTGGATTCGCCAGACGCTGCAGATCGCGGTCGCCCGGCAAAGCCACCTGGTCAGCCTGTCGCCGCACCACTTGCAGGAACTCGGCCTCTTGCAGCAGGAATCTGAGGCTCTTGCTCACGGCGGCCAGCACTTGCCCAGCCCGCAAGAACTCGCCTCCCGCACCGGCAGCAGCCTCGAACACCTCACGCATCTGCAGACCGCGACTCGTGCTCCCGTCTCTCTCAATGCCGTCCTCGACGACGACAGCGATTTCAAGCTGACCGAAGCGATGCCCGACAACGAGAGCCAGACGCTCCGCACCAACTCCGAACGCCAGGAGGCCCTCGGCTTCCTCATGGAGAACCTGCGGCCGCGCGAACGCAAGGTGCTCGACCTCCGCTTCGGCCTGACGGGCAACGGCACGCACAGCCTGCGCCAGATCGGCCATCTGCTCCGCATCAGCAAGGAGCGCGTCCGCCAGATCCAGAACCGCGCCCTCGAAAAGCTGCGGGCCAGCGCCGAGCGCGTCGGCTGGGAGCCGAGCTTGCTGCTGGGATGCTAATTTCGATTGGCCGCGAAAAAAAAACACAAAGAGACGCAAAGCACTTTCTGCTTTGCGTCTCTTTTTTTTCGTCCGAGCCGCGCACGCAGCGCAGCCTAGGCCGCGATCAATGTCTACCAAAAACGAATCACGAAATCACGAAAGTACGAAACCACGAAAGAAAGGCGCAGGGTAATGGACGCTCTGTCTTTACTCGTGTTTTCGTACTTTCGTGATTTCGTGATTCGTATTGGCTTTGAGAATTCGCCAGATGCGCGGCTCGCACGAACACAAAAACCGCAGCACCGACCATCTGCCGGTGCTGCGGTTTTTGTGCGATGGGCCGCCGATGGGAGTGGGGAGTGCATCGCTCTGGTGGGGAGGGAAAGAGCGATCCCGCGGCGTGATCGATCTTGCTCAGCTCGACGCGGAGCCGATCTTGGTTCCGACCGTGGTGAAGGTCGTGTTGGCGTTTTGGCCCAGGGTCGTAATGGCCGCGAGGCACACGACGATGATCAAGGCCAACATGACCGCGTACTCGACAGCCGTCGGGCCGTCTTCACGCTTGCAGAAATCCACGACTGCATTCTTGAAGCGAGACAACATTGCACATACCTCGTTCTGGTGAAAAAATCGATCCCCGCGATGTTTCTGCCCGTCCCTCACAGGCTTCGCGTGAGATGCGTATCTGGAACAAAGGTAGGTTGCAGTTTGCGGCTTGTCAACGAATGTGCCGAAAATTTCGATTCTGCCGGCTTGCGTTTAGCGTTCGCCGGGCGCCGCGCGAACGCTAAACGCCAGCTGGGTTATTTCGCGAACCACGAACGCGTCGTCGTGTCGGTCTGGAAAAATTGCAGCATCAGCCGGCCGATCTTCTCCGAGCCCGCGGGCGAATGATGCGTGCCGTCCGCGCCGAAGTCGCTCTGCTCGTAGCTGAAACCGTCGGCGCGTTTCTTCGTGCCGTTGGCCCACAGGTACGGCCCCCAGCTCAGCCACGGCGCCTTCACTTCGCCCTTCTTGGCGTCGTAATTCAGCTCGGCGTCCCCTTTGAGCTGGCGCTCGATCAGCCACTTCACCGAGAAGCCCGATTCGTAGGCGTACGGCTCCGGGTTGAGCGCGGTCGTGGCAAAGCCGCCGTAGGTTCGGCTCGACAGGTAGACGATTTTTGCGTTGGGAAAGCGTTTCGGGAAGATCTGCACGATCTTGACCAGCTCGCTCTCGAGTTTCTTGGCGTAATCGGGGAAGCCCTCGCGCGGCCCGGCGTCGGCTTGCTTGATCCAGATGACCTGGACCTGGGCGCGCGTGAGCTTGGCGTCCTGGAGCCGCTTGTCGACGATGGCCCAGTACTTGGTGCCGTCGGGGCTGTCGGGGTCCATGATGCGTGCGGCGGTCTGCCCGCCGACGGCGCCGTTGATGAACACGAGCTGCGGATTGATCCCGTCGGCCGACGCGAGCACTTTCTGAAAGCCCTGCGACGCTTGCGAAGTGTTGCTCATGCCGACGGAGAGGAGCACGATCTTGCCCTGGGGATCGGGTTTGCCGTCGCCGTTGAGCGGCTGGATGCTCTTGGCAAGTTTGAGGCCGGCGGCTTCGTGTTCCTTGGGGCGCTGGTTCTTGCCATCGGGATAGAAGCCTCCCTTGAAGCCGGCCTTGTATTCCTTGTCGCCGAGTTCATCGATGGGAACGAGCTTCGAGGAATCGACCTTGACGGGGGGCGGTTGCTTGCCGCCGGCGCCCAGAGCGCGGATAGCGACGAGGACGTTCTTGCCGTCCTTTTGCTGCACCACGTAATTGACCTCGGCGCCGACCTTGAACGCCTTGAGACGATCCTTGACGGAGTCGCCCTTGACCTCGAAGAAGTTCGTTTGCTCGGTGGCGGCGGCCTCGACGTCCTTGTCGGCGGTCTTGAAGGTGATGGTGAGCTTGTCGAGATCGATGGCGGCGATCTTGCCTTGCGGGATGCGGCCGCCGGGCTGCTTGCCTTTGGCTTCGGGGTTGATGCGGATGCCGACGAGGGTGTCGCCGTCGACCTTGAAGACGACCGCCGCGCCGACCTTGAAGACGTTCTTTTTGAACGGCTCGTCGATCTGGCTGCCGCTCGCGTCGACGACCTTGGTGTCCGGAGCGACCTTGGCGACGACGTCCTTGCCGTCGGCAGTGAGCGTGAGGGTGCTCTTGTCCGCATCGATTTTCTTGATGGTGCCCTGCTGCGGCCGATCCTGCGCGAACAGGCTGCCGGCGAGCAAGAAGAGACTGACGACGCCGAGAATACGCCACCGTAGCATGGGAGAGCCCTCGAAGGGATCAGGGCGAGATGACGCGGATATGATAGCGATCAGAGCCTGAAGCGTAAGCGAAAGATTTCCTTCGCTTACGCTTCAGGCTCTGACAATGACGCGCCGTGCTATTTCCCGTCCTTGGCGTCCTTCGTCTCCGGCTCCGTCAGCTTGGCGTTGTAACGGTAGCTGTTGAGGTATTGCCGAAGCTCGCCCTGGATGCGTTCGAGGCTGGCGTTGACCTCGCGGACGGCGTCGGGGTTGGTGGTCGCCATCTTCGCCTCGATGCGGGCGCCTTCGTTGAAGTTGTCGATGGCGAAGTCGCGTTTCTTCTTGTTTCGCTGATGGAGCTGCGCCAGGCCAAGGTAGTAGTAGTAGCGGGCGTCCTTGTCGAAATACTTGGTGGCCTGGCTGAACTGGATCTCGGCCTCGGTATATTGCTTCGACCAGAAGAAGTGCATGCCTTCGCCGAAATGGCGCTCGGCCATCACGGGATTGGGGGTCGCGGAAACATCGGGACGCTGGAAGGCGGGATGATCGGCGACGAGCTGCTCCATCTCCTTGGTCTCGATGCCGGGGAAGATCATCTTGAGGCCCTTGGTGTATTCCTTGAGGCCTTCGGTGCGTTTGCCGAACTTGGAGAGAGCGGACCCCTTGAGCAAGTAGCCCTGCCCTTTGATCTTGTCGTTCTTGGAGGCGATGAGTTCCTCGGCGAGCTTGAGCGTCTCATTGAGGCGGGCGAGGGTTTCCTTGTCTTCGAGTTCCTCGAACGGCTGACCTTGAGCGAGGACGGCGCCGACGATCATCGGCGACCACGGATGCAGCACGATCGTGCGTTCGGCCGCCGGGAGCCGCAAACCCATCTTGTCGTCCTTCTTGTCATCCTTTTTCTTTTTCTCTTCGTCCGGCGCCGGCGGCGGGACCGGAGCGACGGGGGCCGCGCCTTCGGTGCGTTCACGCAGCAGGAGCCGGCCCAGGGCGACGCTGTACTTGCCCGCGATGTCGTCGTTGGCCGGGTGCAGCTTCATTGCCTCACGATAATGCTTCTCGGCCTCGGCGGTGTTGCCCAGCTCTTCTTCGAGGAGCCCGACGATGTACGCGGACTCGGCCGGCTGCTTGGCGTTCATGGCCTCGGCGGCGGACTTGGCGTCGTCACGGATATCCTTCGCTTGCTCCGGCGTCTTGTCCTTTTTGCCGTGGATCATGTCGAAGCGGATATGCGCCCGCTCGGCGAACAAAAGGCCGTTGTCCGGGATCGCCTTGATTGCAAGGGTAGCCTCGCCCAGGGCGGCGTTCAGATCGCCCTTCGAGCGGAACATTGCCGTCCGGTCGAGGTAGTAGGCTTTCGGATCGACGAGTTGTTTGTGCGAC
>JACQFG010000311.1 GCA_016200155.1 Planctomycetota bacterium
CATCGGCTGCAAGACCATCGAATCGATGCAACAGGCCCGCGCTCGCGTCCTCGCGGTCGAAGCCGACAAGACGATCGTCATCGACGAGGAGCAGACCGTCGCCCTCGCGGATCGCTGCGGAATCACGATTGTGGCAAGATAGTGGTCCCGGCGAGCCGAGCCCCGTCAGGGGCCGGTTGCCGATGACGACAACCCGCCCCTGACGGGGCTCGGCTCGCCTACATTTTTTTCTCATCAAAGATTCATTTTTTACCTTTACGCGGACCGGGAATCGGTTATGATTTACCTTAATCGATAATCCGTTCTTCGACCGCTGGCGAGTTCTGCGTTCTTTTTGACGAAAGAGGTTGCCGCGTGGCTCGATATACTCTCCCCGGAACCGCCTGTCTATTGGTCACCGTCGTTCTGACGGGGTGTTCGGGCCCACGCGAAGTCGAAGCGCCGACCTCCGATCAGAACTTGCTCAAGATCAGCAAAGCGTACCGAGAATTCACGCTCCAGGAAAAACGCCCGCCCGCGAATCAGCAAGATCTGATGAAATACCTGAAAGAGGATGCCAAGGTCCTTCGCTCCGAAAACGACGGCGAGGAATTTGTGATCTTCTGGGGCGTCGATCTGGTGCCGGGCAAGATAGCTCCTGTGATCGCCCATGAGAAGTCAGGCAAAGGCGGCGTTCGGCTCGTATTGCAAGGGTTCAGCATTCGTCGCATGAACCAGGAGGAATTCGACAAGGCCCCGTTGCCGAAGAAGTAATGAGCATTCCGCATCGCTGCGATCTTATCGTTGTTTCATCTATCTCTTTCGGAGGTCCTTTTCCATGAACGCGCTCGCTAACCGAAGGCGCCAGGCCTTCACCCTCATCGAATTGCTGGTGGTGATCGCCATCATCGCGATCCTCATCGCCCTGCTGGTCCCCGCGGTCCAGAAGGTGCGCCAGGCCGCCCAGGTAACGGAATGCCGCAACAATCTCAAGCAGATCGGCATCGGCTTCCACACGCACCACGATCAGTACAAGCACTTCCCCTCGGGCGGCATCTACTGGGGGAGCGATCGGAGCACCCGCAACGCTAGCGGCGCTCCGGCCGACTTCAAAACCCAGGCCTGGGGTTGGGGCTATCAGATTCTCCCATTCATCGATCAGGCCATGCTCTATAATCAACCCGCCGCCAACGACAACCTCGTTGCCCAGGCCATCATCCCCGTCTACTTCTGCCCCAGCGTTCGCCAGGTCAAGACCATCACCGGCTACGGCGGCTATTGCAACACCCGCGCCTACAACGATTACGCCGGCAACGGCGGGTCGTGGGGCACCTCCGGCTCCTACGGCGGCCCCTCAACCGGGCAGAATTCTCTCGATGGCGCGCTTACCCCGTCCCTCTCCGCCAGCGGTTACACCCGCCGCATGTCCGACATCACCGATGGCCCCGCCAACACCATCTTCGTCGGCGAAAAGTACGTCAGCAAAAATGCCCAGCTCGGTTCCTTCGATTGCAACAACGATCAGGGCTACACCGACGGCTGGGACAACGACATGATCGTCTTCGCCCAGGGCGACCGCAACTGGGGCCTCACCGCCCCGTCCGTGCCTCCCAAGAAATTCGACAACACTTCCAACAGCTGCGGCGGCTGGTTCGGCTCCATGCATCCCTCCGGCTGCCAATTCCTCTACGGCGACGGCGCCGTCCGCGGGGTGGCCTTCGATGTCGCTCCGATCAACTTCCTGGCGATGTGCACCGCCAACGCCAACGACGTTGCCCAGGTCGACCCGTGATCGCGTCTCCGCATCGCAAGTTTGCCGCAGGCCGGACTCAACCTCCGGCCTGTTTTTTTGTGATTGTCTTTACGTCCGATCGTCCCGTCGTTACGATGGAGGCGGATGTCGTAGGAACAAGCTGCCAGCTTGTTCCGGAAGCATCCGTCTGCTCGGGGACAAGCTAGCAGCTTGTCCCTACGATTGAATCCCGGAGGCCTGATCCCATGCGCCACGCATTTTCCACATGCATCCTGATCGCTCTCACGCCGATCGCGTCCGCGCAACCCTTCAAGATGGAGCCCGGCCCCAAGTCGCCGCAGGACTCCCTCAAGTGCATCCAGACGCGGCCCGGCTTCAAGGTCGAGCTGATGGTCGCCGAACCGCTCGTCATGGACCCCATCGCCTTCGCCTGGGGCCCCGACGGCAAGTTCTGGGTCGTCGAAATGGGCGACTATCCCCTCGGCGTCGACGGCAAGAACAAGGCCGGCGGCAAAATCAAGTATCTCGAAAAGACCAAAGCCGATGGCCCCTACGACAAGATGACCCTCTTCATGGACAACGTCGGTTATCCGACCGGCGTCTTCCCCTACGACAAGGGCGTCCTCGTCACCTGCGCTCCCGACATCTTCTACGCCGAGGTCGGCAAGGACGGCAAGGCGGCCAACAAGAAGGTGCTCTTCACCGGCTTCAAGGAAGGCAACCAGCAGCATCGCGTCAACGGTCTCACCTGGGGCATCGACAACTGGATCTACGGCGCCAACGGCGATTCCGGCGGCATCGTCAAGTCGATCAAGACGGGCAAGAGCGTCAACATCTCCGGCCGCGATTTCCGCCTGAAAGTCGAGACCGGCGAGTTCGAGGCCGTCAGCGGGCAATCGCAGTTCGGCCGTTGCCGCGACGACTGGGGCAACTGGTTCGGCAACAATAACTCCAACCCGATGTTCCATTATGTGCTCGAGGACCGCTATCTCAAGCGCAACCCGCACGTCCTCTATCCCGATCCGCGCGTCGCCGTCTCGGTCAAGCCGGGCGCTTCCGAGGTCTTTCCGATCTCGAAGCCGCTGCCTCGCTTCAACAGCCCGCAGGCCCTCAACCATTTCACGAGCGCGTGCAGCACCATCATCTATCGCGACACGCTCTTCGGCAAAGAGTTCGAAGGCAACATGTTCGTCAGCGAGCCGGTACACAATCTGATCAATCGCGAGATCATGAAGCCCAAGGGGGTGACCTTCACGAGCCAGCGGGCCGACGACGAGCAGAAGTCGGAGTTCCTTGCTTCCAGTGACAACTGGTTCCGCCCGACGATGATCCAGGTCGGCCCCGACGGCGCGTTGTGGATCGCCGACATGTACCGCTACGTCATCGAGCACCCCGAATGGATCCCGAAGGACTGGCAGAAGAAGCTCGACTTGCGCGCGGGCCACGACCTGGGCCGCATCTATCGTGTGTATCCGGACGTGGATCAATTGAAGCCCGATGGCAAATTTCGGCCCAAGACCTTAGTCAGGCCGATTCCGACCATGGACGGAATGTCCACGAATGCGCTGCTCGCCGCACTCAAGAATCCGAATGGCTGGGTACGCGACACCGCCCACCAGTTATTGCTCGAACGCAAGGACGATGAGAGACAAATCACTGGCGACTGCATCAATATGCTTGTGCCGCCGGCCAAGCGATTTGAAGCGCCCGCCTACACCCGCGTCCACGCGCTCTATATTCTGCAACATTTCAAGCGGATGGAGCGGCTCGATTTCTTCCTTCAAGATCCACATCCTGCGGTCCGCAAACATGCTGTCGCACTATTTGAAGAACATGGCGTTGCTCGAGACAAACTTCCCTTTGAAGCGATAGTGAAGGATCCGGATGACGCCCTGCGAATGCAACTCGCCTACTCAGCCGCAAAAATCCACGAAATTGATCCTCGACTTGATATCGGCCTGGCAAAGATGCTGAATGAAAACGCGCATGACCGCTACTTGCTGGCCGCGACCTTGACGTCCTTGACCAAGGAAAGGTGGCCGAAGGTCTTTAACGAGATCGTCGAGCAGAAAGCGATTCCGGCCGCTCTGTACGTACCCTTGATGGCATTAGCGGGCGAATACGACCGCCCTGCAGATGTGTCCAAGCTCTTCTTACGTCAACTAAACGCATCGCAAGTTGTCACTCGCGGCGAGCGATTTCGCCATGTCGGCGATTTGCTTGACGCGATGGAGCGCAATGGCATCTCGCTAAAGAAGATGTTGGAGAAAATCGGCGACCGCGATGTCGAGCTGACCATGCGCCGGCTGCAGGAAATCTACGATGAAGCAAACACATCGTTCAACAATTCCAAGTCTCCGCCGAGTGAACAACTGCTGGCGTTGCGATTGCTTGCACGCGGCCTTGGCGACGACAAAGCCGATTACAAAAATCTCGCCTCATGGCTTACGCCGCAGAGACCCGACGATTTGCAAGGCGCCGTGGTTCAGCACCTGTCCAAACGCCCTCATCCTCGCGCCGCGGAGACCATGCTGGCTTCTTGGAAAAGTTACAGTCCCCCCCTCCGTGGCCAGGTTCTCGACGCCCTTTTTACCACGCCTTATTGGACCGGAATGATGTTGGAGGCGATCGAAAAAAACAAAGTCCCTGCGTCCGAAATTGATGCCATTCGCCGACAGCGATTGTTGCAACACAAGGATGCTCACTACCGACAACGAGCTGAGAAAGTATTCGGTTCGTCGTCAAGTCCCGATCGCGGCAAGGTCGTCGATCTCTATGCCCTGCAGATGCCCGCCAAGACCGATGCCGAGCGCGGCAAGAAGCTGTTCGAGAAATCGTGTGCCAGTTGCCACAAGTTCGGCGCGACCGGCAATATCGTCGGCCCCGATCTCGCGTCCGTCGGCGACAAGTCGGTTTCGGGCCTCCTGACCGCGATCCTCGATCCCAACCGCGCCGTCGAGGCGCGCTACATCAACTACGCCGCCACCACCAAGGCCGGCAAGACCTACAGCGGCATCATTGCCAGCGAGACCAGCACCTCGATCACGCTGGTCGGCCCCGACGGCAAATCGCAGCAGCTCCTGCGCAACGAACTCGACGAACTCGCCAGCACCGGCAAATCGCTCATGCCCGACGGCCTCGAAAAGGATCTCTCCGTGCAGGACGTCGCCGACATCATCGCCTTCATTCGCGCCAGCGCCCCCGGCGGCAAGAAGATCGATGCCGACAAGGACGGCGTCTTTCGCTTGCTCCCCGCCGACGCACGCATCTTCGGCAAGACGATCGTCATCGAAAAGAAGTACGGCAACTTTGGCTTCTGGTCGAACCCGGACGACCATGTCGAGTGGTCAGTCAATGTGCCCAAGGCCGGCGAATACGACGTGTGGATCTATTTCGCCTGCGCCGACGACAGTGCCGGCAACACGCTCCAGTTCCGCTGCTACAACGAGCGTCTGACATTCAAGGTCCCCAGCACCGGCTCATGGGACGAATATCGCGGCCAGAAGATCGGCAAGCTGTTCCTTCACGCCGGCGCGCAGGAGATCGAGGCCAGCCCCGCCGGCAAAATCCGCGGATCGCTGATCGATCTGAAGAAAGTGGAATTGTCGCCGCGCTGACGCCTCTTCGTTTAGCGCCCGCGTAATGCCTCGCGGATGCTATGCCCCAAACGGCTAATGACGTTTCGACACCGGCGGCGCGAGAATCTCGCGCAACAGAAACGCCGCGGCGACGGCGTCCTTTTTCTTGAGCAAATCGAACACCGTCACGATCGGCGTTGACGCCACTGGCTTCGCTGGCAACGGCGCCGGCGCCTCTCGGCGCTTTCGTTTCCGCTCAGGCGGCGACACGACCACAACCGTCGGCTCGGGGGCGATCGGGGCAGGCGGGACGACTGCTGGCGGCGCCTCCTCCGCGCACGCCTGCGGCGTTGCGGCTAAACGGAGGTCGACGCGCTCGACGGGCTGACTCTCGCTCTCCTCGCGTATCACCCGGCGCAGCGCGAACACCACCAGTGCGGCGACGCCGCCGAGAATTGCTAGCGCGATCAGCTTATCGAGATGTTCCATGGATGCCTCGTGGCGGGACGTCGCGATCGCGCGGCGTCGTACGGGCGCTAAACGGGGATGGGTTACTTGCCCGCGTCCTTGTTGTCCGAATTCGCGCCGACGCTGGCAATCGCGTTGCGCATGCTCGTGTCGGCTTGCACGTTGCGGAGGTTGTAGTATTCGCCCACGCCCAGATGGCCGTCGCGAAACGCCTGGGCGATCGCCAGCGGCACCTCCGCCTCGGCCAATACGACTTTCGCGCGGTTCTCCTCGACGAGGGCCTTCATCTCCTGCTCGCGCGCCACGGCGGCGGCGCGGCGCATCTCGGCCTGGGCCTGGGCAACGCGCAAATCGCGTTCCGCCTTCTTGAGGTCGAGGCGGGCCCCGACGTTGTCGCCCACGTCCAATTCGGCAATGTCGATCGACACGATCTCGAACGCCGTCTGCGAATCGAGCCCCTTCTTCAGGACCGCTTCCGAGATGCGATGCGGGTTCGCTAGGATGTCGGTGTGGTGCTCGGCCGCTCCGATCGCCGCGACGATGCCCTCGCCGACGCGGGCGATGATCGTCTCCTCGGTGGCGCCGCCGATCAGGCGTTCGAGCTTGGTCCGCACCGTCACACGAGCCCGCGCTTTCAGGCGAATGCCGTTCTTGCAGACGCCTTCGAGCATCGACTTCCCCTTGGCCGGGTCGGGGCTGGGGCATTCGATGACCTTCGGATTGACGCTGGTCCGCACCGCGTCGAGCACGTCGCGGCCGGCCAGGTTGATGGCCGCCGCGATGTTCCACGGCAAATTGATGTTCGCCTTGTGGGCCGCGATGACGGAGAACGCCGTCTTCTCGACGTCGCCGCCCGACAGGAAGTGCGCCTCCATTTCCGAGGTGGACACCGTCACGCCGGCCTGGACGAGGGCGATCTTCTGCTTGACGATCAAATCGTAGTTGACCTTGCGCAGCTTCATCCACAGCAAGTTGAAGATGCTGATGTCCGCCCCGGTCAGCACGCACTGGACCCACAGGTTGAGGAAGCTCAGGAATATGAACACGAAGACGATCGCCGCGACGACGACGATCATGCCGAAGCCGACCAGCCAGGTTCGGCCGTCGGTGAAAAAATCGGTCCAGCCATCAGCGATGAGCGGTGACATGGCAACTCCAGGAGATTGCAGATTGCAAATTGCAGATTGATGGACTTGCAATTTGCAATCTGCAATCTGCAATCTGCAATTCGGATTAGACTTCCTTCACAATAACGCGCGTCCCCTCGACCTCGACGACCTGGACGCGGCCGCCGGGGGAGACGAAATCGCCGTCGGTCATGACGTCGAGGAACTGGCCGCTGAACTGGGCCTTGCCGGCGGGGCGCAGCGGCGTGATCGCGACGCCGATGGCGCCGAGCAGGGCCAGCGTGCCGCTGTTCGATAGCGATGTCGATGGCCCCGCGTCGGCTTCCTCGCCCGGCGGCTTGAGGACCATCTTGTTGAGGAACGGAATGCTCGGCAACGACCAGGTCAGTCCGACGGCGCCGACGACGGCCAGGGCAATACCGATCGCCAGGGCGCCAAATGTTCCGCCGAGGTCGGCCCACTCGTTTGGGTTGGTGGGCCAATGTTCGAGCGTGACCAGGAGCAAGCTGAGGAACATCAGCACCGCACCGGCGACCCCGACGAAGCCCAGGCCGGGCACGACGAAGACCTCGACCCCCAGGAACACCAGGCCCAAGAGGAACAGCATGATCGCCAGAAGCGTGAATTCGCCGACGAACGAATGGGCCCAGAAAAACAGGACGAAACAAATGGCCGCCACGGAGCCGGGAAAGGTCGTGCCGGGCAGTTTGAACTCGAAGATCAGGCCGATCAGCCCGACGGCGACGAGGGCGACGTTGACGATCGGGTAGCGGAAGAACTCGGCGATGCGGTCGAGCAACGGCCGCGGTGCGCTAACCGCGGGCTTGGCGGCGATGGCCGGCTCCTGGGCGCAGAGAGCAGGCGCCGCCAGCGTTAGCATGGCCAGGGCGAGAATCAGGCAACGCAATCCGACCGTCATGTCCGCTCCTCGTCGGCCGATCAGGGCGAGCGCCGCGTCGCCATTATAAGGGCCGATGCCGGGCGGACGCGAGCGCCTAATCCTCTGGTTTATTATTCGCAGTCGGCGGCGGAAAATTGCAAGGCGACGTGAATTGTTTTGCCGAAAATGCCGCCGAGGCGTCCCGATGGACGCCTCGGCGATCCCCCTCACCCTTCTTGTGGACAGGTTGTCTTGCCCGCAAATTTGTGGCGGGGCGGGCTTTTACGGGAAAGCGAATGGCATGTCAAGGCGGCCCGGCCAGGGAGCATGTCCCATCGTTCCATGGAATCGGCACGCCCTCGGCATGGATTTGCAGCTGCAATCACGCCGCAAATTGTGCAGAATTCTCGACGATTTCAAGGCCCCCTGCGCGGCCCCACATGCCCGCCGAATGGCGTTAGCGACAAAGGCGAAGCCGACCAACTGAAACCGGTGAATCGTGCGCCATCGCACGTTTCCCGGCCTGCCAGGGACGCAGCTTGCCAGGAAATCCAGCACTTTCGGCCGTTTCGTGGACGTTTCTCGGGCCGGATTTGACGAGAAATCTGTCGTGGACCAACTTGGCGAAGTGCCCTCTTGAAATGGGCAATCTGCGGTGACTTTTGGTATTACCTCAAAATTATGCTGGGAGAAGAATCTGGAGGGAAAAAAAACCAAAAAAATCGGGCCATGAGCCTTGCAAATTGGCGCCTTGAGTCCAATAATAACACTGTCCCATTGATTGATGGCTTCGGTGACTGGGCGACGCCGAGACCTCGACAGTGGGACATTTTTTTTTGCGCCTACTCATCTTCCTGCCATGTCCACCGTAACTCCTCCTGCCCTGCTCGAAACCGACGCGCCGGCCGACCCTTATGCGCTGCTGGCCCGGTGGTATCTGGATGCCGAGGGCGCTGCGTTGCCGGAACCTTCCGCCATGACGCTCGCCACCGCCAGCGCCGATGGCGTCCCCGACTCCCGCATGGTGCTGATGCGCGGATACGATCAGCGCGGCATCGTCTTCTACACCAACTATCAGAGCGTCAAGGGGGAGGAGCTGACTCAAAATCCGCGCGCAGCACTGGTCCTTTACTGGGCGCCGCTGCAACGGCAAATCCGTGTCGCAGGCACGGTTGAGAAAGTTACCGCCGAGGAGTCCGACGCCTATTTTCGCTCACGCCCTTTCGGCCACAAGCTCGGCGCCCTCGTGTCGCCGCAAAGCGTGGTGATTCCCGATCGGCAATTTCTCGAGGAGCGCCTGCGAGCGCTGGAGGCTCAGTACAAGGAAACCGACGAGGTGCCTCGCCCGCCGCACTGGGGCGGCTATCGCGTCATCGCCCAAACCTTCGAGTTCTGGCAAGGCCGGCCCAATCGGCTCCATGACCGATTGCGTTACCGTCGCGACGGCGACGGCTGGCGGATTGAACGGTTGGCGCCGTAGCGTGACAGGCTCCTACCAGAGCGGCTTGAAGTCTTCGTTCTTGCCGCGATAGGCGTGTACCGCTTCCATCAGCACGAGCATCGCGCGGCATTGCTGGCGGAAGGCGTCGCGGTAGTGGTGCTGCTGATGATGCTGGGCGGCCTGCTTGGCCAGATCCTGATATGCCTTCACGTCGTACTGCCACAGCTTTTCCTTGATGTTCGCTTCCAGGGCCGTGGCCGACTGCAGCAGCTTCTCGTAGATGGCCGCGTCGAGCGGACAGGGCGTCTGCCGATAAACCTGGAGCGGGCGTTCCTCCGGCTCGTTGTTGAGCTTGCGCGTCTCGCGAAAGTTCTGCACCATCAAAAGCACGATGCCGCTCAGGAGCGCCAACCCCGCGACGATAAAGGCATACAGATAGGCGCCGTGTTGGACCGCCGCTAGCACGGTGGCGAGGATGCCCATCAGGATTCCCACCGTGAGCAGCAGGAACGCCAGGAGCGGGGCCCACGGGAGCTTACCGAGGTAGTACTTCAGCAAGGCGAAGCGCGGCACGATCGGGTGATCGGGGTCCCCGGGTGGAAAGAGCACTTCGGCCTTGCTGTCGAGCATCTCGGAGCGCGGTTCGCCGCCGACGCGCACCACGATAACGGTGGTATTGTCCGGCCCGCCTTGCAGGTTGGCCATGTGGACGAGGAAGCGCACCGCCTCGGCCGGCGGCAGGGCGGCGACAACGGAGCCGATGACGCGATCGTGTACCTGCCCGCTCAACCCGTCGCTGCACATCAGGAAGATATCGCCGCGCTCCAGCGGATGCGGGCCTTCGACATCGACCTCGACGCTGGGCAGCGAGCCGAGCGATCGGCTGATGATGTTCGACTGGATGCCGGTCAGCTCGTCGGGGTTCTTGCGTTGCCTGCGGGCGAGTTCCCAGAGGAGGCTGTGATCGAAGGTGAGCTGTTCGATGACGCCGCCGCGAATGCGGTAAGCCCGGCTGTCGCCGACATGACCAACCCAGGCGCCTTCCGGACGGAGAACGACCGCGGTGCCGGTGGTGCCCAGGCCCTTGAATTCGCGGTTCTGCTGGCCGCGCGTGTGAATGATGGAATTGGCGTCGGTGAAAGCGCGGCGCAATGCCGGCATGGGGCCTTCGCGGGCATACTTGGAGAAGATGTGGGGGATATTGTCGACGGCGATCTTGGCGGCGAGTTCGCCGACGGCGTGCCCCCCCATACCGTCCGCGACCAGAAAGACGTGGCCGATCTGCTGCCAGTGCTCGTCGTCGGTGGCGGGCATGACTGCGTGGGCGTCTTGATTGTGGCTGCGGCGAATACCCACATCCGTGAAGCTTGCGTACTCAATCTCGTTGAATCCAATCACCCGGTTTTCCTGCTTTCACCTCGGTTGCCGCTTGCGGCTTGGCGTTCGCGCGGCGTCACGCGAACGCTAAGCCGCAAGCGGCAATCGGCCACGCCAACGTCTCTTGACGCTTTTCGCTTCCCTCGTTATATCCCGTCCCTCTTAAGCATACAGAGAAAATCACGATGCTCCCACGCGAATGGACTCATACCCTGTTGCATCGCTTCGGCGGGCTTCTCGCCACCATGGCGCTGATCGGCGTGAGCGGCTGCGTCGAACGCCGCATGGTTATCATAACCGATCCGTACCCCGCCGCCAGCAACGCAATCGTGTTTGACGAGAAGAATCAACCGATCGGCGGCACCCCCGTGGACAAGCCATTCACCTATTACGGAACGTACAAGTTCCGCATCGTCAAGGACGGCTACGAGCCGCTGGTCATGGAGCAGCGTGTGCGCGCGCCTTGGTACGAATTGCCGGGCCTCGATTTCATCAGCGAGAACCTGATTCCCTGGACGATTCGCGACGTGCGTGTCTTCCGCGTTGTGCTGCAGCCCGCTCAGGTCCGGCCGGTGGAGCAACTCTTGCAAGACGCCGAGGGCCTCGGGACGTATTCGCGCACGATCGGCGAACCGCTGCCCGATCCGAACCCGCGTCCCGTCACGCCGCTGACCGTGCTGGGTCCGCCCGTGGGGGAACCGTGATATTATCAGAGCCTGAAGCGTAAGCGAAGGACACGGTTCCTTCGCTTACGCTTCAGGCTCTGATAATGGAATCATTTCACCCGCAGCGTTCGCAGCATGTCGAGGAACTCCTGCCGCCAGATGGTTCGGCTCTTCCAGTCGCACGAACAGGCGATCACATAGCAGCCGTCAGGTTCGTTGACGACCGAGAGCAGGTAGTAGACGCTCGCCTCTTTCTGGGCGAGGAGCTTGAGGTCGAGCATGCGGCCGCGCTTGTTGCCGACGTCGGTGAGCGTGCCGGTGTCCTTCTGGCCGGCAACGACCTCGGGAGCAAGGACGATCTCGTAATCGGTGCTCTCCTTTTTCTTCTCTTCGGCAAGATGTTCCTGGGCCGCCTTGAGAGCGGCTTCCAGGCCGTCCTTCTTTTCCAACGTGAAGACGAGAAGCAGGGCGTCCTTGCGATTGTCCTTCTCGCGATGTCGGCCGCGCAGCAGCATGATGCCGGGCGGAATCTCGCTCTTGGGATCAGTGCTGGCGGTCCAAATCTTCTCGGGCACGGTCAAGCTGATCTTGCCGTCGGGGGTCGCGAACGGTTCCGTGAGAGGCGGCTGCTCGCGCCAGCCGCGTCGGTCGCTGAGGATGAAGAACGTCTTCTCCGGCATGTCGGCGGCGAAGCTCAGGTAGGTGCCGACATCGTTGCTCGACAGAAACAACCAGTAGGCGATGCCGTTGTTGAAAAACATATGGCATTCGCCGCCCCACTTGGCGGAGTTGAAGGTGCCGCGAAACGTCAGCTTCTGCGCGGCCACCTTGCCGAACTTGCCTCCGGGTTCGGTGCTGGCGCTCATTTCGACTTCCTCGCCGAAGTGGGCTTCCAGTTTCTCGACGCAGATCCGCAGCATCTCCGCATCGCGCGGCCTGTGCATGCCGTAATCCTTGACGACGACGGCAAACCAGAAATCGTACGTTTCGCTTTTCCATGCCGACACGCTCCAGCCGCGCTCCGTCCGATCGGTTGGTTCGAAGCGAGATGCGATCACATTGTCGACGGTCCACTCCTTGCGCGGCTGCAATACCAGGCGGTAGACCTCTTCGGTCTCATTCTTGTTGTTGCGAAATCGGTGGATGATGCCGTCCTTGTCCTGCCGGTCCAGATTGCGAAAGGCATCGCTACCGATGAAGAACCAGACGACGCCGACGATGGCAGCGATCACCAGGGAGGCAGCCGCCCCGATGGCGCCGAGCATGATCAGCAGCCGCACCCAGCGGAAGGGACGTTTGGCCGTGCCAGTGCGAACCAGCGTGCCGCCGCCGGCGTCCACCTCGGGATTGAAGAAGGAGCCGTCGGCAACCGATTCGTCGGCGGCAACGGGCGATGCCAGTGGGGGAGCAGCAGCAGTGATTTGTGCCGGCGGCGGCGCGGGCACGGGGACGGCCAAAGGCGGCGTTGGCGCAGGCGGTTTCGGAGGCGCGGCGACTGGTTTGGCAGCGGGTTGCGGCCGGACAACGATCGGCTTGGCCGCGGGCGGCGGCGGCGCAACGATCGGCTTCGCGGCAGGCTTCGGAGGCACGACGATCGGCTTGGCGGGCGCCGGTTTCGCCGCGGGCTTGGCTTGTACCGCCCCCTTGCCCGCCATGCGAAACCCGCACTTGGGACAGACGATCTCCGCCGCCGCCTGCAGTTCCGCCATCGCAAAATCATGCGGGCACACCGGATTCGGACATGGGATCGTGTTCGCCATTGCGTGTGATGCCTGTCAAAAGAGTACGTTGCCGCTTCATGGTCTTTTGTATTATCCGCCAACCGTACGAGAACGCAAGAGCCGCCTGCACCACGGAGAGTGCGTCGTCGAATCATGCCGGCCGAAATAAGATGAACGTGTCGCAGCATCGTTGTAGGTCAGGCTTTCCAGCCTGACGTTGATTGCCTCGTCAGGCTGGAAAGCCTGACCTACGAATAAGGACCACGCCATGGACATGTCCAAAATGGACAAGCTCGTCTCGCTGTGCAAACGCCGCGGCTTCATCTTCCAGTCGAGCGAAATCTACGGCGGCCTCAACGGCTTCTGGGACTACGGCCCCCTCGGCGTCGAGCTGAAACGCAACATCAAGGAAGCCTGGTGGCAGGACATGGTGCGCAACCCGCCGCCCGGCCCCGACGGCCAGGAAATCTCCATGGTCGGCGTCGATTGCTCGATCATCATGAACCCGAAGGTCTGGGTGGCGAGCGGGCACGTCGGCGGTTTTGCTGATCCGATGATCGACGACAAGGAGACGAAACAACGGTTTCGCGCCGATCAGCTACACGTCTTGGTCGCCATGCCGCTATCAGACTACCAGGCCCTGCCCGAAGGCGCTCGGCATGGCAGTCCGCCGCAATCTTACGGGTCCCTTCTTGACCATTGCAAATTTCTGGCCTCATCGCTGGAATCAAGCCAGTATTGCGAATGGACTCCGGGTGCGAAACTTGCCGACGGATTCCGTGTGGTCAAGAATTCCCACGGCACGGGAATGCGAAATGATCCAGAGAGTTTCGGCTCTTACAAGTTCGTCGTTGAACTTGAACATCGCCCGTCGAAAGCGGTTTGGCGAGGTGCGGTTGCGACCGCACACGAGGACATCTATGCGCGCCTCGCGGAACTGCCTTCGCCGTTCTCGGGCAAACGGGGGGTCTTGACTGAGCCGCGTGCGTTTAATCTGATGTTTCAGACCTATGTCGGAGCGGTCCAATCCGAGGAAAACGTTGCCTATCTCCGCCCCGAAACCGCACAGGGCATCTTCGTCAACTTCCAGAACGTCGTTGACAGCTCGCGCATGAAGCTTCCGTTCGGGATTGCCCAGGTCGGCAAGGCGTTTCGCAACGAGATCAACCCGCGCAACTATACCTTCCGCAGCCGCGAATTCGAGCAGATGGAGATCGAGTTCTTTTGCAATCCGGCCGAGTCGATGAAGTGGTACCAGTACTGGCGGGATCTGCGCAAGGCCTGGTACACCCAGCTCGGCATCAAGTCGGACAATCTGCGCCCGCGCGAGCAGGGCAAGGAAGAGTTGGCCCACTACTCCATCGGCACCACCGACATCGAGTACCTGTTCCCGTTCAGCGAAGAGCCGCAAGAGCTGGAAGGCGTCGCCCACCGCGGCGCTTACGACCTGACCCAGCACGCCACGCACAGCGGCAAGGACATGCGCTATTTCGACGAGGAGGCCTGGGAGCGCGACAAGGCCGCCCGAGGCACCAACTCGTTCAAGGAGTGGCTGAAGACGAACCCGGCCAAGGAAGAAATCGAGAAATATTCCTTTGTCCCGCACGTCATCGAGCCATCCGCGGGCGCCGACAGATTCACGCTTGCAGTGCTGTGCGAGGCCTACGCCGAGGAAGAGGTGAAGGGCGATGTGCGCACGGTGATGCGCTTCCATCCGCGCCTGGCGCCGATCAAGGCAGCGATCCTTCCGCTGGTGAACAAAGAGGGCATGCCGGACATCGCCCAGAAGATCTATCGCGATCTCAAGAAGAGCTTCAACGTCTTCTACGACGACAAGGGCGCCGTCGGCCGACGCTATCGCCGCATGGACGAAGCGGGCACGCCGTACTGTCTGACCGTCGATGGCCAGACGTTGCAGGATCAGACGGTCACGATCCGCGACCGCGATACGTTGCAGCAGGATCGTGTGGCGATCAAAGAACTCGAATCTGTCCTCCGTACACGCCTTCAATGACCGGTTTCCTGTGATTGCAAGCTCAGTTGTGCACATTGAGAAAATGTAATGTTCCGTGCGAGACGTTGCGGGGGGGGTGTCGGTGGGAGAGTGTGTGTAATACGAGCAGGCGCAATGCAACTCATTTTCAGGGCGTGCCGCCGCACTGCGCCCGAAACCGCAGCCAGTGATCGACCAGCACCAGCGCGACCATCGCCTCCCCCATCGGCACAAAGCGCGGCAGCAGGCACGGATCGTGACGCCCCTTCGTCGCGATCGTCGTCGCCTCGCCTGCCGTCGTCACCGTTTTCTGCGGCTTCGGCAAACTGCTCGTCGGCTTCAGCGCCACGCGGCAAACGATCGGTTCGCCGCTGGAGATGCCGCCGAGCATACCGCCGTGGCGATTCGTCTCGGTACCGATGGTGCGTCCTCCGGTCGCTGACGCTCCCGGCTCGCCCAGACGGATAAATGCGTCGTTGTTCTGGCTGCCGCGCATCGTCGCCACGCCGAAGCCGGCGCCGTATTCAAATGCGGTGACCGCGGGCAGCGAGAGCAGCGCCTTTGCGAGGTCCGCCTTGAGTTTGTCGAACACCGGTTCGCCGAGCCCTGCGGGAACGCCGACCGCGACCAGCTCGCACACGCCGCCTATGGAGTCGCCGTCCTTGCGGACTACCTCGATCAATGACTTCATCTCCGCAGCCTTCGTCGGATCGGGACAGCGCACGTCGTTGGCCTCGACTTGCTCCAGCGTGACCTGCGTCGGATCAGGAATCGCCGCGACGATCGGGCCAACCTGCTTGACGTAGCCGAGCACGCGCATGCCGTGCTGGGCGAGCAGCTTCTTGGCGATGGCGCCGGCGGCGACCCGGCACATCGTCTCGCGGGCGCTGGACCGGCCGCCGCCGCGATAATCGCGCACGCCGTACTTCGCCTCGAACGTGAAGTCGGCGTGGCCGGGGCGGTACTTGTCCTTGATGTCGCTGTAATCGTGGCTGCGTTGATCGTTGTTATGGAAGAGGATGCCGATCGAGGTACCGTCGGTCTTGCCTTCGAAGACGCCGGACCAGATTTCGGGGACGTCGTCTTCCTTGCGCTGCGTGACGATGCTCGACTGCCCCGGCCGACGGCGGCGCAAGTCGGGCAGCAGATCGTCAACGCTCAACGGCAGCCCCGGCGGGCAGCCGTCGACGATGCACAGATAGCCCGGCCCATGGCTGACGCCGGCGGTGGTCACGCGAAACATCTGTCCGAAGGTGTTGCCTGCCATCTGTGTACTCCGGTCGCTTACGCTCCCGGCTCGTTGATTCTC
>JACQFG010000312.1 GCA_016200155.1 Planctomycetota bacterium
GGGACCGGGAACCGGGCCGAAAGATCGCACAAAAGCATGTCGATTTCGTCTTATGCGAGCGGGCGTCCTCGCGAATCGTCCTGGTCATCGAGCTTGATGATCGTTCTCATCACCGACCCGAGCGCAAACGCCGCGACCTGTTTATCAACCAGCTTTTCCGTGACGCCGACATTCTACTGCTGCGTCATCGCGCGCAATGCTACTACCAGCCAACTGCCTTGAAGAAGTTCTTGCGTTCACAACGCCGGCCCGATTGGCAACAAGAAAACCAGAGAAGGCCATCGCGGATTAGTTTCCCAAATCGGCGTCGATCCAGGCGGAGGCAACCGTCCTCTCAGTTCAGTAAGTCAGTACGTAAGCGGGAGAGCGACTGAGCCGATCGCGGTTGCGAATGTAGGTCAGCGTAGTGCGAGGATCAGCATGCCCGGCAAAAACTTGTAGATCGATTATGTCGCAGCCACGTTCGCGCGCAGTCGTGAGCGCGGTCACGCGTAGCGAATGCACGCTAACGGCAGAGTCAAGGCCGAGTTGATTCGCCAATTTTTCGACGAGGAACTGAATTGCGCGGCGGGAGAGAGCGCGCCTTGCGAATCCATCGTGACCGCTTCCGCGCGATGTCCTTGGAGGCCGAAACATTGGCTCATCCTGATCCTCGCGGATGGCAGCGATGTTGAGCCAGGCTTCCACGCGCTCAAACGCTTCCGGATGAAGTGGTGCGCGGCGCTCCTTGCCGCCCTTCCCATGAATCTCCAGAATCTTGTGGCCGCCACTCGACTTGTAATCGCCAACGCGAACCTTTACGAGTTCGCCAACACGGCAGGCGGAATACGCCAGGACGGCAAGAATGGCGCGGTCACGAATGCCGACTGGCGTTTGCACGTCGGGCGAATCCAGCAGGCGCCGGCATTCTTCAGGTGACAAGCCCACCGTTTTCCCGTCGCGTGGCACCGGGGGAGCAGCGACGAAATCACTGTGCGCTGGATTCGCCCTCACGTAGCCGTACGTGCGAAAATAGGAGAAAAGTGAACGTAGGACCGTCAGCTTGCGGCAAATCGTGCTTGCGCTCATTCCTTGCTGGTGCAGGTGATCTCGCCAAGCTGCTACCTGCCAGGGCACGACGCACGCCAACGATTCGAGGCGATCGGAGCCGATCAACGCGAATTCGCAGAACTGCCGAAGGTCGCGCGCGTAATTGTCGCGAGTATCGTGTGACGGTGTCCGCACGAGCCAAGCCGTCAGCGCATCGCGAAATGCTCCAGAGAAAGGCGCAGCAGAACGAGCGGAAATCAAAGGCGGTATTTCAGCAGGAGAA
The DNA here is from genome assembly GCA_016200155.1 of Planctomycetota bacterium. Taxonomy (GTDB): domain Bacteria; phylum Planctomycetota; class Planctomycetia; order Gemmatales; family Gemmataceae; genus SIAQ01. Next base: position 1,313 of record JACQFG010000312.1, read on the forward strand.
AGGTCGGGCTTGCCGTTGATTTCGGCATGCATTTCCTCGGAATCTGGGCCTTTTTCCATGCTAAGATGTTTCACCTAAAGTTGGTTAGGTGAAACATACACGGTTCAAGTCGCCGGCGCAAGCGGGCAAAAACCGCAGTGGCAACTGGAGAATGAAAGCACAGCGGAAGCATTGGAAAACGCCGGCGATTGTGGCATACATGCGGGATGTATTTGAGCGCCGCGCCGTTTCTTTTGCATTGGGCCGTTGAGTATCCGCGAGCCACGCTTTTCGTGTCGGCGTTTTTGTTTTTTTGGTGGCGAGGGCGGAGGCGACCGGTCCGTTTCAATTGAGTTGTTTTTGTGGAGCCATCCTTCCTTCCAAATTTCTTTGAACGAGTTGTATGCGGTAGTGCCGTCATTCTCTTCGCCACCGTTCTTTATCGCTTGCAGGTCATCGAACGTCGCATTCTGGCGGCGTTCGAAATGCTCTATGTGACCTTCACGCTGCCCGATCGTGGATTGTTGTCGGTCTACCGCCGCATGGCGCGCGCCATTATGGACATCGGCGCGCAATCGGATCCGTTGGCTTCTGAATTGGCATCGCTCCGCCTGACGACTATCGCCGAGGAGATGGAGCAACTCGGCAAGGGCTCGGTCGTCTTTTCTGGAACCGAAACTTGGCGGGCGGCGTATCAAAAGTTGCTGCCGACCCTGAAGGTCAAGAGCTACCTGTCTGTCGCATGGGTCCGGACCAGCGACTACTGGGACGACACCCCTGGTCGGCAAAGCATGCAGTTGAACTTCGATCTTGCTGACCGGGGATTCCGAATCGAGCGAGTCCACATCCTTCCGGCACATCTCTGGCCCCTCGACGATCGATTGCCGGTGCCGGCAATTCTGGCGTGGTTACAGGAACAACATGTTCGCAACATTCTTGTCTCGGTTGTTCGTGAACAGGATTTGGCAAAGGAGCCTGATCTGCTCTGCGATTTTGCAATTTACGGAGACCGAGCCACGGGGAAGCAAGAACTCGACGAACAATCGCGCACGCAGCGTTTTGTGCTATCGTTTGCCCAGGAGAGCCACCGCCAGGCAATGGCTCGATGGGAACGACTGGGGCTTTACACGATATCCCTTGCCGACCTTACCGACTAGCAACTGCGGCCGGCGCCAGGGCCGACGAAGCCCCCGCGCGAAAAAAAACACCAATCCTGTGGATCAATCCTCGTCCAGGCAGTATAGTGTACACAGTAGTGTACAACGGTCGCTGGGCCTTCCATGCCGATCCCGCTCTATCTGGACGCGGCTCGGATGGGTCGGATGTCCCCGAGCACGCGGTCGGCCTTGCAGGAATTCGTTCGGTTTGCGGGCGAATATGGTGGGACGCTGTACTTCGATGACTTTCTGCGGCACGGCTTTTCAGCGCTGCCTGATCAACTCAGAAGAATCCACCCCGGCTTGACTTCCTGGCAAGGGATCCAGGAACTTCTCGAAACCTTGAATGCTCACGCCGGCCAATCGAGCCTCCATTTGCCATTGCTCGCGAATCGGACAGCCAATCTGGTCAGGTTGGCAGCCAAGTCCCTTTTTGCCGGCGGTCGCCGTGTTCTGGTCACCGATCTGATCTGGCCCAGCTATGCCCGCATACTCCGGAAGGAATCGGCGAAGGCTGGCGCGCACATCATCAAACTCCGCCTTCGCGAGGCCATACTTCTGAACAAGATTGGCCCCTCCGAGGTTGCCCAATGCGTCGCGGATGCGGTCGAGAGGCTCGATTGTCACGGGATGTTCTTGCCGGCAGTGAGCCATGACGGGATCCGCTTCCCGCTCGATGTCCTTGCAGACATTATACGCCAAAGAGGAAGGCGCCGGTTTCTTGCGGTCGATGGCGCCCAAGCGTTCTGCCACGTACCCCTCGACATGAGCAACCTCGACTGCGATTTCCTGGTAACAGGAAGCCACAAATGGCTCGGGGCATATCTCCCCCTGGGCATCGGGTTCGTCCGTAATCCCGACGCAATCAAGGTGAACAACCGGCGCGGCGCCGGCGACCCGCTTTTGAACTTCCTTCTTGAATTGCACGGCAACACAGAAAACCGATTCGGCGAGACGGTCAACCTGATGCCGCTGTTTTCATGCAGGGCGGCGCTTGCCGAACGAAGGGACGATTTCAAGGATTTCGCCGTTCGCAAGGCCAACGCCGACGCCTTGGCCGCCGCTATCGACGGCGATTGGCAGCCAGTGATGCCGGATCGTGATATGCGCTCGGGAATTCTCCTCGTCAATGCGAAGAGCCGTCGTCTGCAACGCCTTCCGGCGGCGCGGATGCGCGCACACTTTCTGTCGCGGGGGATCTCTCTGACCACATACGACAGTGGGCGCCTTCGCCTCGCGATGCCCTTCACGTCGTTCAATTCTGACGAAATCGAATGCTTGAGACGAGCGTTACACGAAGCTCGTAACATCTCCAGTTTCACTAACAGGGTGAAGGTCGAAAATCAACCAACCCTGCAGGAGTAGCCTGCCGCCGCCTTTCCCATCGTAACACGGCGTCAAGGTCCGCCTCCAGCTGCTGCTTTGCCGGGCTGCCTGCGGCACCCTGTGTGTGCCATCCTTGGCACGCCCGGGATGTTCACCGTGAAGAAGGATGAGACCCCCAGGCGATTTCTCCTTCCTCACAAGCGGTCGAGCGTCAAACAAGTTGGACAGGTTCTCAACGTGAGATTGTTCAGCTTATTCTCTAAAAAACCCTCATCAAGATACCGGTCATTGAGACAAAACTCGATCCAATTACGCTTAGAAGGGTAACCCCAACTGGAGGCGACCCATGGCTGAAACAGCGAACCGTCAAAAAGACATTTTTCTGAAGGCAATTGAGCTGCCCTCGCCGGGCGAGCGTGCCGCCTTTCTCGCCGAGGCGTGCGCGGGCGATGACGCGCTACGACAGCGAGTGGAGGCGATGCTGAAGGCACATACCACGCCCGATAGTTTCCTGGAAAAACCCGCCGCAGCTTTGGACCTCACCGTCGATGCGTCAGGCGGAAACCCACCGGCAAACGCACTGCTCGGCGATGGCCCAGGCACACGCATCGGACCGTACAAGTTGCTTGAGCAGATCGGCGAAGGCGGTATGGGCGTCGTCTACATGGCGGAACAGCAAGAACCGGTCCGGCGGACGGTGGCGCTCAAGATCATCAAGCCGGGCATGGACAGCGGCCAGGTGCTGGCACGCTTCGAGGCGGAACGCCAGGCCCTGGCGCTGATGGATCATCCGAACATTGCCCGAGTTCTCGATGCCGGCGCCACCGCCGATGGTCGGCCGTTTTTTGTGATGGAACTCGTCAAAGGCACACCGATCACGACGTTCTGTGACGAGCGCCGACTCAATCCGCGTGAGCGATTGGAACTATTCGTGTCGGTCTGCCAGGCGATCCAGCACGCCCATCAGAAAGGCGTCATCCACCGCGACATCAAGCCATCGAACGTTCTCGTCGCCCTTTACGATGATAGGCCGGTGCCCAAGGTGATCGATTTCGGCGTCGCCAAGGCGGCAGGCCAGGCGCTCACGGAAAAGACGCTGCACACCGGCTTCGGCGCCATCATCGGCACGCCGGAATACATGAGCCCCGAGCAGGCGACCTTCAACCAGCTCGACATCGACACCCGTAGCGACGTCTATGCCCTGGGCGTTCTGCTCTACGAACTCCTGACTGGCACGACGCCCGTGGACAAGACGCGGCTGAAAGAAGCCGCTTTCCTGGAAGTGCTGCGCGTGGTGCGCGAAGAGGAGCCAGCCAGGCCCAGCGTGAAACTGAGCACGACGCAGGCCCGGGCCGGCATCGCCGCCACGCGCGGAACTGGGCCCGACGAACTCGCCCAGCTACTGCGCGGCGAGCTCGACTGGATCGTGATGAAGTCCCTGGAGAAGGACCGCAGCCGGCGTTACGAAACGGCGGCCGGCCTGGGACGCGATGTGGAACGCTACCTCAAGGACGAACTGGTCGAAGCCCGCCCGCCGAGCGCGGGATATCGGCTGCGCAAGTTCGTACGGCGCAATCGCGGCACCGTGCTGGCGGCGGGCGCGGTGCTGGTCGCCCTCCTCATCGGGACCATTTGCACTACGTTGGGCCTGTTCGAGGCGCGGCACGAACGCGACGATGCGGATCGTGCCAGGCGAGCTGAGACGAAGCAACTCCAACGTGCGCAGGAAAACGAGGCTACGGCGATTGCCGCCAAGGAGGATGCGGGCAAAGCCTTGACGCGCAGCGAAGGTCTGCGTCTCATCCTTCAATCCGAGCTTGTTCGTCCCAGCAATCCGAGCTTGGCGATGCTTCTGGCCATCGAGGGAGCCGAGCGCGCACCCGGCCTGTTGGCCAATAACACATTGCTGGCAGCGATGGACCAGAGCCGCGAGGAACGAACGCTGCCGGGCGCAGGAAGCGCTCTGTGCTTCAGCGCCGATGGCCGCCGGGTACTGACCAGGCATGGCCAGGACGTGCGAATCTGGGATGTGCCTTCCGGCAAGGAGCTGGTGCAGTTCGAGAAAACGACCTATTTTCACGAGCGCGCCGGTGTGCGGACGAGTTCCGGAGTCGCCACGCTGCCGGGCCATCCGCCGGGTAATTCCGGGATCATTGCCGCGTCATTTGATCGGAAGGACCGAACGGTGCTGACCTCTTCCGAATACGGCATCGTCGCTCTTTGGGACGCTGCGACCGGCAAACAAATCCACTTCCTGCAGAAAGGTGTCGAAGACTGGACACCCGAGGATGAAGCCAATCGTCGAAACGGCCACGAGTATGCCTGCCCGGCACAGTTCAGCCCGGATGGACGTTGGGTTCTTGCGACTCATCACAAAACCCGCATTTGGGACGCCGACACGGGCAAGGAACACCTGGTTCTGAAGGGACACGATGCTTCGGTGCTCTGGTCGGAGTTCAGCCGGGACGGCAAGAAGATCATCACCGCTTCCCGCGATACCACGTCACGCATCTGGGACGCCGCGTCCGGCAAACAGTTGCACGTGCTCAAGGGCCATGCGACGAATGCGGTGGCGCGGGCTTTCTTCAGCCCTGATGGTTCGAAGGCCGTCACGGTGGCATCCCCCATTAAAGATGGCGTATCGAAATTCAAGGACACGTTGTGCCGATTTTGGGACCCGGAAACTGGCAAAGAACTGACCACGCTCGGCGCCTCCGGATCGCGACTGGGTTACGCCGCCTCCGTGCAGTTCAGTCCCGACAGTAGCCGAATGCTCAGTTACGATTCTTTCAGGGCTTCGGTGGATGAACCGGCCTGGCACTTCTGGGACGCCAACACCGGCAAACACCTGCAGCAGGTCAGTAGCCGCCAGCCCCATGGTTCTGCTTCGTTCACTCCCGATGGCAAGCGCGTGGCCTTTTTCGACGAAGGTGTTGAGTGGTGGAACGCGCAGAAGTTGGAGCGGGAACGAGCCGACAACATCCGCGGCAGAGCCCTGTTCAGTCCGGACAATCAGCGGCTCGCGACGGCCGACGCAGCCGGAGTCCACATCTGGGCGGTCGCCGGTGAAGCGGAGCGGCGGTTAGGCCACTGGACGCAACTCAAATTCCTTTGCCTCAACCATGATGGGCGCTTGCTTGCCACCCATGCTTTGGATCCATCGGAGGTCGTCATTTGGGACCTCGCCGCAGCACAGGAAATCGCACGCTTCAAAGCAAAAGGCGCCAGGGAAGTTTTCGCCCGTTTCAGTCTCGACGGTCGTAAAGTGATCTTCGGAGGCGAAAACGATTTGCAAGGGACTGTATGGGTTGGCGATGTGGGTACCGGCCAACTCCTGGCGCTGCTGCACGGCCAGAGAGGTACTCTCCGTGACGCCGGCCTTAGCCCCGACAGCCTTCGTGCCGTCACCCTCCACGTGAATAGCGGGAACCATGCGCTTCGCATCTGGGACCTGGCCACTGCCAAAGAACTCGCCGAGCCGAGAATTGGTACAACCGACGGTAACGCAGATACCGTTCGCTTCAGCCCGGATGGTCGCTGGCTGCTGACGGCCCAGGAGACGGGGCATCGACTTCGCGAGGCGGCGACCGGCAAGGAGAGGGCGATCTTCAAAGGGCAGTTCGGCAATAGTCGTTCTGATGAACCCATCCTCTTCAGCCCAGATAGCCGGCGCGTGCTGACCACCGA
>JACQFG010000313.1 GCA_016200155.1 Planctomycetota bacterium
ACATCAGAAACTACAAGATTGCCTCGACGCCGAAGTTCGAAGCCCGCCCCTCCATCGTCTTCGACCCGCACGGCAGGCTCTGGATCGCTTACGAGGAAGGCGTCGAACATTGGGGCAAAGACTACGGCTCCCTCGTTCCCGGCAAGGGTAACCCGCTCTACAGCGCTCGCTCCGTCCGCGTCGTCTGTCTCGACACCGACGGCAAGCTCAAAAAGCCGACCGCCGAGCTGCCGACCTCGACCGTCGTGCAGCCCGCGATGGCCGGCGATCCGCTCAAGACCAACCTCTTCGAGCGGGGCAGCCGCTACGCCCATCCGCAGATCGGCATTGACGGCCGCGGCAACGTCTGGCTGACCTATCGCCGCAACTTCGGCTCGCGCTACAGCAGCCATCCCGGCGCCTACTGGCTGACCTATGCTCGCCGGCTCGACGGCCAGAAGTGGAGCGACGAGATCGAGGTCCATCACTCCGACGGACTGCTCGATCATCGCCCCGTCCTGTTGCCTCATGCGGGCGGCGGGCTCACGATCATCCACAATACCGATGGCCGTTACACGACGCCCGGGGACATCGACAACCAGATCTACATGAGCGTCATCGACCTGCCGCCGAAAGCGACGGTGTTGAACCTGGTGGAGCACAAGGCGGGCGACAATCCAATGACGCCGGCCGTCGCCGCCGAGAACGCCGCCGTCAAACACATGCGCGAGCATCGCCTCAAGGTCGGCGGCAAGAAATACCAGTACCTACGCGGCGAGTACCATCGCCACACCGAGATCTCCTGGGACGGCGCTCCCGACGGCTCGCTCGAAGACATGTTCCGCTACGCCATCGACGCCGCCCAGTTCGACTGGATTGGCAACGGCGATCACGACAACGGCGCCGGCCGCGAATACTCCTGGTGGCTCACGCAAAAGTTCACCGACGCCTATCACACCAAGGCATTTACCACCATGTTCACCTACGAACGCTCCGTCGGCTATCCGCACGGCCATCGCAACGTCATGTTCGCCCAGCGCGGCATCATGACGCTGCCTCGCCTCGCCGCCCCCGCCGATCCACCCAAGGAAAAAGAAGGCAAGAAGGCCGGCTGGCCCGGCAACGTCCATCCCGACGACGCCAAGATGCTCTACCGCTATCTCCACGAGCACAACGGCATTTGCGCCAGCCACACCAGCGCCACCGGCATGGGCACCGACTGGCGCGACAACGATCCCGTCGTCGAGCCGATCGTCGAAATCTATCAAGGCGACCGCATGTCCTACGAGATGGAAGGCGCCCCGCGCGCCGGCTTCGACCCGAAGTCCGGCAAAGAACCTGCCAACGTCGCCGGCTGGTATCCCAAGGGCTACATCAACCTCGCCCTGCAAAAAGGCGTCAAGTTCGGCTTCCAGGCCTCCAGCGACCACTGGTCCACGCACATCTCGTACTTCATCATTTTGGCGGAGGGCCGCGATCGCCAGAGCTTGCTGAAGGCCGTGAAGGCGAGACATTGCTACGGCGCAACCGACAACATCCTCGTCGACTTCCGCTGCGGCAACGCCATCATGGGCGACGAGGTGACGGTGAACGGAGCGCCCAAGTTCGAGTTCGAGGTCATCGGCGCCAACAAGATCGCCAAGATCGACATCCTGCGCGACAGCGAAGTCGTCGAGACGCTGAAGCCGGGCGCCAAGGAGTACAAGGGGGATTGGACCGATCCGGCTCCGCGCGATGGCACGCACTACTATTACATCCGCGTGTTGCAGACGGACGGCGAGATCGCGTGGGGGTCGCCGATTTGGGTGACGAGGAAATGAACGAGCGTAGTCGACAGTTTGTTATTTCAGCCGTTCCTTCAGTTTCTGACGATCCTCAGCGGACAGGTTGGCTAGAAATCGCTCAACCCCCAGTTCTTTGACGACTTTTCGTACACCAACGGTGTCGATGACGTCGCCCACTTTGACGAGGGCCAGGAGCTTTGCGAGTCCGACGTCTTCAATAAACGGGGTCAGGTCCAGGTCGCCGCGTTTACCTTTGGATCGTGCCATGTTCGTCGCTTCCTTCCAAACGTTGGGGTGCAGAGCTTTGAGTAATGGACCGTAGGTTTCCCAATAACCGGGTACTTCGACAATGACCTGTGCGAGCGCGCTATCAATTTCGCCGGCCTCTTCGCCTGCCAGATGCAAGGCCACGCTGTCGCGTTCCACAGGCACAGTCCGCCCATCAATCAAGAATAGCGGACGTAGCAGGATTTGACTGCGCCAAACTCCCGGCCCTTCCTCTTCGATCTCGCCCAATCGCACGCGCGCATCGTGGAGAAACCGTTTGCCAAGATGGTTGGCGATATACCAGAAGGACACATTGGGCGGCTCAAGCGAAGGCTGCTTCTGCCTGGCACGCTCCTGATTCAACCGCCGATCGATGCCCAGCCCCAGCTCCACGAGCAAATCGAGATCGCGAATGCGGGCCGACACATTACGGCCTTTGAACTCCAGAATGTTCCAGGTCGTGAGGTGATGGAGCAGCCCACGAAACGGCGTCGGCCGATCACTGACGCGGCGCAGAAGGACGATGTCCGCAGACCACAGCGCGTCG
>JACQFG010000314.1 GCA_016200155.1 Planctomycetota bacterium
CGTCTGCTGCAACAATTACCTGTAGGAACGGCCAGGTCAGTTCATCATTATCGAGTTCCTTCTCCCCTCGAGGATAATCGGAACCTGGCAAAAACACCACATCGACATCGTTTGGATTCAGCTTGCCGGTCACAAAACTACCGTTCACGAGAAGCCGGCGAACTCCAGCTTTTCTGGCTGCTTCGATGAAATCCAGCAACTCGTTAATCTCCGTTTCTCGCTCCTCGGAATCGGTGCCGAAACGCGCTGCCAACTCATCGACGGCACAAGGATGAATTCCCGGCGGCAGGTTGCCATAATCATCAAACGGAGGCAACATGGTCAACCTACTCCCATTCTATCTTTGAAAACCGGCGGCGATTCGCCACTCAGTTCAAGATTTCCCGATAAACAAACCGCCGCGGCGCCAGTGTTTGCTGCAACTCCGGCATGTCGTAGTGCTTGAGCACGCCGGGGACCACGCTGCCGAGTTCGTCGTAGGTGATCGGCCGTTGTACGACGCCGAGCCATGGACGCACCGCGCCGTCCAGGTGAATTTCGCGAATGCGCGCATCGAGAGCAGCGGCGTGCAGTACGACGCGCCCGGTCCTGCCTTCGCCGACGAGGTGCGTCTCCTCACCGCCGACTGCTTTCAGCAACGACAGCAGGTCGACCACGCGCTGGCCCAGCAGCGGACGATTGAGATGCATCGCCAGAAACGCTTCCTTTTGATCGGCGCCGAAATAGGCCGACTTCGACGCCGGGGCCGTTTCGCCGAGGCCGCGCAGGTCGACGATGTAAATCTCTTGATGATTCTTTTCGTACTTCTCGACGAGCCATTTCGGCAGCTTGCCATCGCTAGGCAGCCCGGCGTCGGGCGCGTAGATCACCGGCGGGCCCTTCGGCTGAATGTGCTTGAAACGCAATCCCGGAATCAGAATGCCCTTCTCGGTTTCGTAAATGACCTTGTGCGTGCTGAGGCGATCTTCGAGGTAGTGAATCTTTTGGCTCAGCAATTTCGCCGTCGGGATCTCGCCTGGCAACCCGAGCAGTTTCCGGATCAATGCTTGACGTTCCTTCTCCGACAGCTTCGGGAATTTTGCACGCTGGGCTTCGTACTTCTTCGCTTCGAGCTGGTTCAAGCCGAACGCGGCGATACCCTTGAAGTCGGCGAGCACCTGACCGCTGCGCGTGCATTGCAGTTCGGCGTCGGTAAAAGTCGGAAAGGCGCCTTCGCTCGGGGCGTCGTCGATGTTGAGCAGCCAGCGGCGCATCCAGCGCATCGCGGCCTCGCGGCGCGGCTTCGAGAAGCCGTGCTTGTCGTCGTACTCGAACAGAGCGACCCGTTCGCCGTGGCCGAGTTTGCTGAAGAGCACGCTGGCTTCGCGGAACGTCGTCCACGAGCCTTGCTGATCGAAGTAATCTTGCGAGGCGATGCACATCAACGTCGGTTTCGGAGCGCGCATCGTCAGGTAATCGACATGCTCCATGCCGAAGGCGACCTGGCCGGGGATGTTCTGCTCGGCGTCTTGCGGACCGATGGTGGCGAAGAGGCGTTCGAGACTGGTGATGTAGCAGGACGGGGCGGCGCAGACGATGCGATCGTCGAGGGCCATGAGGTAGGCGGTCATAGTGCCGCCGCCGGAGTTGCCGGTGCAGCCGATCTTGTTGGGATCGACCTCGGGCCGGCTCACTAAGTAGTCGATACTGCGAATGCCATCCCAGATGCGATAGCCGGCCGTCGATTGACCGACGAGGAGGGCGCCGATGCCGACCATGGTGTGCTCGCTGGTGCTGCCCTTGATGGCGCCCTTCTTGTTTTCGTCGAGGAGTTGCAGCCGTTCGCCCTGGCCGATCGGGTCGAAGCACAACACCGCGAGGCCGTTCCGCGCTGGCGTTTCTGGATTTCATCGGGCGTCTTGAGCGACGCGACCAGCTTCTTGCGGGCGTCGAAGTGTTTCTGCGCCTCGGCACGCAGGTAGGTGTAGAGCATCTTGCGCGGCTCTTGCTCGGCCGACAGAATTTGCAGCTTTTCCTGAGCCGCAAGAGGAGATGCCGCGAAAACAAGGAGGAGGACAAGGTAATGTCGCCGCATGGTCTTTCCAAAGAATGGGATGGGGGAACAACCAGCGGCATTCTATTTAGACGTGGAGGATTGAGCAGTGTCGTAGCCGCAAGCTGCAAGCTTGCGGGCTTGGCTGGGTGTCGTCGCGAAAAGCACGCAAGCTGGCAGCTTGCGGCTACGAATAATGCCCGCTGGCGAGCATGTCCTGTGCGGACAGGTCGGTGATCTTGCGCTGGGCCTCGAAGTTGCTCGGCTCCAGTTCGACGACGCGCTCCCACAGGGCGATGGCCGGCTTCCAATCCTGCAGATGCTCGTGCAGCCGGGCGCGGGCGCGCACCAGCGTGGCATTGTCCGGCGCCGCCTCGCTGCCCTGTTCGAGGAACCACCGGCCCAGCGCGGGCAGGCCGATGTCGGTCGCGGTCTCGGCCATCTCGATGTGCGTGTCGGCGTCGGTGGGTTGATGGACCAGCACCTGTTCGCCGTACTCGAAGACCTTGCGCCAATCCCCGGCGGTTCGGGCAGCGTGCATCTTCGATTTGATGGCCAGCACGTTCAGGCTCGCGAACCACCGTCCGAGGACGCCGCCGGCCTTCTTTTGATGCAGGTCGCGCAGCGTCTTGCGGGCGATGAGATCGAACGGATTGAGCCGCAGCGCGTCCTCGAGGAGCTGGCGCGCATAATCGTCGCTGCCGCGTGACAGGATTTCGAGAGCATGGCGCTGCAGCGAAGCCGCGGCCCGAACCTGGTCGGTAGAGATCGCGGCTGCAGGAGCAGGCTTGGCGGCGGCGACCAGCGGCTGAGCCGGCACCGTCAGCCGCGTCGACTCCAGCCCGGCATGCCTCGTCTTGCGCTGACTGCTGTTCACCGGAATCGGCGTGGCGCCCGAGGCCTCGGCCCGCGTTCGCTTCAACGCCCGCAGCAGTTCACGCGGATCGCGGTAGCGGTTATCGGGATTCTTCGCCAGCATTCTTTCCATGATCGCCCAGAACCCGGTCGACACCGCGGGATTGAATTGACGAACGTCCGTGGGCGGCGTCTCGAGGTGCTGGAAGAGCCGCTCGCCGAGCCCGCCCTGGGCAAACGGCGCCTCGCCGGCAAGCATGTGATACATCGTGCAGCCGAGCGAATAGATGTCGGTGCGAATATCGATGGCATGGCTGTCGCGCGCCTGCTCCGGCGCCATGTAATCGATGGTGCCGACCGTGCTGCCTTCGCGGGTCAGGCGGAATTCGTCCTCGCCGATGCGGACCGCCAGGCCCATGTCCGCCAGCTTGGCGACCGCCCTTCGACCCGAACGCGCCAGCATGATGTTGGACGGCTTGACATCGCGATGAACGATGCCGTGCTCGAAGGCATGGCCGAGCGCCTCGGCGACGTGGATAGTGATGCGGCGCGCTTCTTCGGGCTTCAACTTGCCGCGCTTCTGAATGTACTTGCCCAGATCGACGCCGTCGACGAACTCGAAGGCCAGGCAGAAGACATCGAGGTCGCGTTCCCAGCTGCAGCCGTAGAGGGTGACGATGTTGGGGTGATTCAAGCGAGCGGCGTTGCGCGCCTCGCGTCGGAAGCGTTCCAGCGCCACGCCGTTTTCGGTCAGATGGGTGTGCAGGACCTTCAGCGCCGCCAGGCGCCCGAGCTCGCGATCCACGGCCTTGTAGACGGCGCCCATGCCGCCGGTGGCGAGATGCTCCATCACTTCGTACTTGCCGAGACGGAAACCAGGCTCGATGCGAATCGTGGCCATGGAATCTTCTCCGGAAAAATGGCGAAGGCAAATTGTTCCAGCGACGTGACGGGGAAATCAATCGGGCCTTTTTCATGGTAGGCCATCGCCGCGCGAAGCTCCAGTCGAAGTGGGATCAAATTCGCAAATTGAGGGAATCCCTCATTCTCGGAGAAAGATCGGTAACGGTACACTTCGTAGGACAGGCTGCCAGCCTATCCTGACAGGCTGGCAGCCTGTCCTACGAAATTCGCCAAACTGTACCACTATCGAAAGATCGACCGCTCAACTCCCCTCGGCGTCGCTGCGATCGTGCAGGGTCGTTTCGATCCGGCGGTCCGGCACCAGCCAGATCAGGGCCACTGCCACGTAGATTCCGCATGATGCGTACGGCTGCACGAATGCCAGCGGAATGGCGGCGATGTAGATCAGCACGGACAGCTTGCCCTTGAAATCGGCGCCCAGAGCGATTGCCAGCGTTGAATCCTTGTCGTGAAACGCGAGCAGCACGCGGGTCATGATGAAATAGGCGATTGCCGCCATCAGCAGCACGATGCCGTACACCGCGACCGGCCACTCGGCGAAAGCACTCTCGCCCATCCAGTGCGTCGCGAACGGCACCAGCGACAGCCAGAAGAGCAGGTGCATGTTGGCCCACAGGACGGCGCCGTTGACACATTGCACCGCTTGCCAGAGATGATGGTGATTGTTCCAGTAGATCGCGAGGAACACGAAGCTGAGCAGGTAACTCAGGAGCTGCGGAATCAGCGGCACGAGCGCCGTCAACTCGGCTTCACGCGGCGCACGCAGCTCCAGCACCATGATCGTGATGATGATCGCCATTACGCCGTCGCTGAAAGCTTCGAGTCGGCCTTTGGACATTACGACCCTCGCCGCTGATGCTTCGGAAACCGACAATATCGTTAGACGCCCCTACTCCTGCAATCGAGGTTTCTCATGGCTGACTCCTTTCAGAGCAAGGCAACGCTGACCATCGACAACGCCGCCTACACGATTCATCGGCTCGACGCCGTTTACAAGAAGCACCCGCAGGCTCAGCGGCTCCCCTTCTCGCTCAAGATATTGCTGGAGAACCTACTCCGCACGGAAGACGGCGTCAACGTCACCGCCGCCGACATCACTGCCCTCGCCCAGTGGGACGCGAAGGCGGAGCCGAACAAGGAGATCGCGTTCACGGTGTCGCGCGTCTTGCTGCAGGATTTCACGGGAGTCCCCGCGATCGTCGATCTGGCGGCGATGCGCGACGCCATGAAGAAGCTCGGCGGCGATCCGGCCAAGATCAACCCGCTGCAGCCCGTCGAGCTGGTCGTCGATCACTCGGTGCAGGTCGACAACTTCGGCGCCGCCAATTCCTTTCAGCTCAACACCGACACCGAATACGAGCGCAACCGCGAACGCTACGTCTTCCTGCGCTGGGGCCAAAGCGCGTTTCGCAACTTCAAGGCCGTGCCGCCGGACACCGGGATCGTCCACCAGGTGAACGTCGAGTTCCTCGCGCGCGTCATCATGTCTAGTGGAGATCGCCCGGCCGCCGGCGGCGCGCGGCTCGCGTACCCCGACACGCTCGTCGGCACCGACTCGCA
>JACQFG010000012.1 GCA_016200155.1 Planctomycetota bacterium
GTCAAGAAGCTGCGCGAGCGCGGCGATCAAGTCGTGCTGCTCACGCGCCGGCCGGAGGCGGCGGTGCATGCTCCGGACGTCACCGTTATCGGAGGCGATCCGACGGCGCCGGCTGCGTGGATGGACGCGGTGGCCGGCTGCGACGCGGTCGTCAATCTGGCGGGGGAGGGGATCTTCAATCGCCGCTGGAGTCCGGAATTCAAGGAGCTGATCCGCTCGTCACGAATCAAGAGCACCGAAAACGTCGTCGCGGCGCTTGCGAAAGCTCCGGTCGCTGACGCTCCCGGCTCGCCAGGGCGCGTCCTCGTCAACGGCTCGGCGATCGGCTACTACGGCCCGCACGGCGACGAGGAACTGACCGAATCGAGCCTGGCGGGCAATGACTTTCTCGCCGGCGTCTGCATGGAGTGGGAGAAAGCAACGGAACCAGCGACCAAGCATGGGGTGCGCGTCGTCCTGTTGCGCACCGGCGTTGTGCTCGCCAAAGAAGGAGGCGCCCTCGCCAAGATGCTGATGCCGTTCAAGATGTTCGTCGGCGGTCCGATTGCGGGCGGCCGGCATTACATGAGCTGGATTCACACCGAGGACGAGGTCGGGCTGATCCTGTTCGCGCTCGATCACCCGGAGATCAGCGGGCCGTTCAACGCGACGGCGCCGCATCCGGTGACGAATCGCGAGTTCTCGACGGCGCTGGGCAAGGCGTTGGGCCGGCCGAGCTTTCTGCCGACGCCGGGCTTCGCGTTGCGGGTCATGGTGGGCGAAGGGGCACAGATCATCACGACCGGCCAGCGCGTGTCGCCGCGCAAGGCGCTGGAGGCGGGGTATGCGTTCAAGTTCGCCGAATTGGAGCCGGCGCTGAAGGATCTGCTTGCGAAGTAATGTCAGATCCCGCCGCCGGCGCTGTACTGCGCGTCCACATCGAGCGGCATGCGAACGTTCTCCTCCGCGTAGGCGTTAATGTCGAAGAGCAAGGCGTCGAGGTTGCCGATCTCGGCGTAGGTGCGTGTCGCGGCGGCGACGCGGACGGGGATGGGCCGGCAGAAGTCGATCTGATAGCCGAGATTCAGCGCGTCATACTCCATCGGCTGCATCCGGCCGCCCGTCGAGGTCGTGCGCGCCAGCAGCGAATACGTGCCCGGCTCGGCGTTCTCCCACAGGTACTCCCACAGCGTCCACGAATACGCGGCCTGCGGACCCATCAGCTCGGCCTTCGACCAGGAGCGGCCGCCGTCAGTGCTGACGTCAACCTTGGCGACGGCTTCCTCGCCGGCCCAGGCGAGGCCGACGACACGGTTCGTGCCGACGCCGAGCAGGTCGCCCGCCTTGGGACGGATGATCTCCGACTTGACAGCCATCGGGCCGACGATGATCGTGATGCGGCCATGCTCGGTGTCGCGCTGGGTCGTGTATTTCTTGGTCTGGAAGTAGCCGCGGAAGGGCTTGTCGAGCACTTCGATGCGTTTGAGCCATTTGACCGAGGCGACGCCGTACCAGCCGGGGACGAACAGGCGCAGCGGAGCGCCGTGGGCCTGATTGAGCAATTCGCCGTTCATGCGTGTCGCCAGCAGCGTATCGGGGTGCAGTGCTTTTGGCAGCGGCAAGCTGCGGGCGAACGGCATCGGCTCGGGATGGTCCGGCTCGGTTCCCTGATCGGCGCCTTCGAACAGCACTTCGAGAGCGCCGGCTTTCAGTCCGCAGCGTTCGAGCAGCAGGCGCAGCGGAACGCCGGTCCACTCCGCGTGACCGACAGCGCCGGCGCCCCACGGCACCCCCGGCACGCGCGGGCCGAGGAAGGACCGTCCGTTGCCGGCGCATTCGACGGTGGCGAAGACGGTGCGTTCGGGCAAGCCGAGCAGGTCATCAAAGCTCCACTCGATGGAGCGTTCGACGCAGCCATCGATGCGCAGCCGCCAGGCCGCCGGATCGAGCGCCGGCGGGTTGAAGTGGTTGCGCACGAAGAAGAGCGAGTTGGGCGTAACCCAGCCGCGCACCTGGTCGAGCGGCGTCTCGCTGTTTTCGGGGGCGGCGGTGACGATCTTGCGTTGTTCGGGCATGGGATCTCCTCGCGGTTTACGCTTGCTTCCCTTCGAGTTCGGCGATGGTGCTCTTGATGATTTTCGCCTTGCCGGGATGTTGCTTCAGCATCGAGGTGAAGAGAGCCCGTGCACGCTTCACATCCCCTCCACGCCACATGCAAGAAGCAGCACTCAGGCGACTGCGCAACGCCATGCCGTTTTGCCTTGCGTCGGCGTAGTCGTCGGCAAGGACCAACTCCAGGTGGGCGGCAGCAAGGAAGTGCTTTGCTGCTTCGCCTGAATTCTTTGCCATTTCGGCGAGCATACCGCGCTGGATCTCGCGGGACTTCACAGTCACCAGCATATCGCTTACAGGAAATTCACCAGTCGCCATAAAAGTCTCCTTGACTTGGACTAATCCTTGAATGCCAGACGGCCGGTACAGGTCTCAAATTCCGCAACGAAAACGAAGAAGTCACCGCCGATCGTACGCAGGAGTTGTTGCCATTTCTGGTTCCAAGCTGCTTGGAATTCCCGTCGGCTTGAGCGACCGGCGATTTCCAGCAGGTAGTCACCCTCATCGACAAGATAGTCAACTCCCGTTCCGCGCAGCGCTACGTCGTAAATAATGTGGCCACCGGCATGGTACAATGCCAAACCGGCGATGGCAATGGCGGCCATCTCGACCAATCGATTGCGATCGTAGGTTCGGCGCACTCGAGCAACACGCGCTTCTGAAACAGACGTCCGGTCGATATTCAATCGAATCGCGTCGTCACTAAAGCCGGGCACATCCAGGACGGCAATGTCAAATTTGAACCGGTCCTCTGCGCCGCAATCGCCAAAAATCGCGACGGCGGCCGCGCTGGGGTGGCCCCACGCAAGCTGAGGTTGAATGGTCGGCAAATCGCGAAAGCGAACGTCGATTTCCATGAAACGCCTCGGAAATCAATACCACTCCACATCCGCCTCGCCGTCGCGGACTTCGCCGATCACGTGCGTCGGGACGCCGCCGTCGGTCACCTGCCGCTGGATGCTCTCCGCGAAATAGCTGCTCACGATCATGACGAAGCCGATGCCGTTGTTGAAGACCATGTCCATCTCGGCTTGCTCGATGTCGCCGAGCTTTTGCAGCCAGGGGAACACGGGCGGGATCGGCCAACTTCCGCGCTTGAGAAAGACGCGCTTGCCCGGCGGCAACACGCGCGGGATGTTGCCTGGCAGGCCTTCGCCGGTGATGTGGGCGAGGCCGCGCACGACGTGTTTCTTGATAGGGTAATGATCGAGGACGTTATGCACCGCTTTCACGTAGATGCGGGTCGGCTCCAATAATTCTTCGCCGACGGTTCGGCCAAGCTCGGGAACGTGATCGGTCACCTTGAGGCCGGCGTGCTCGAAGACGATCTTGCGCGCCAGGCTGTAGCCATTGGAGTGCAGGCCAGTGCTGGCGAGGCCGAGGACCACGTCGCCGACCTGGATCGCCCGGCCGTCGATGATGTGCTCGCGTTCGACGACGCCGACGCAAAAGCCGGCCAGGTCGTAATCGCCGGGCTGATAGAAATCGGGGAGGATCGCCGTCTCGCCGCCGACGAGGGCGCAGTCGGCCTGGATGCAGCCTGCGCTGATGCCCTTGATGATTTCCTTGATGAGCGGCGGATCGTCCTTGGGCAGGGCGAGATAGTCGAGAAACATGAGCGGTTCGCCGCCCGTGCACAGGCAATCGTTGACCGACATGGCGACAAGGTCGATGCCGACGGTGTCGTGCTTGTTCATCAGGCCGGCGACCTTGAGCTTGGTGCCGACGCCGTCGTTGCAGGTGACCAATACCGGATGGCGATAATTCTTGGCAAAGAGTCGGCAGTTGTAGTCGAGGCTGAAGAGGGCCGCGAAGCCGCCGAAGCCGTCGAGGACGCGCGGCGTGTGCGTGCGCTTGATGAAGGGCAACATGCCGGCGAGGCTCTGCTCGTACAGACCGATGTCCACGCC
Organism: Planctomycetota bacterium; assembly: GCA_016200155.1. Taxonomy (GTDB): domain Bacteria; phylum Planctomycetota; class Planctomycetia; order Gemmatales; family Gemmataceae; genus SIAQ01. The sequence continues at coordinate 4,002 of JACQFG010000012.1, forward strand.
GGCGTCTTGGTAGGTCAGCTTCTTCTTGGCCATGCGGCCATTTTAGGATTTCGGGAACGAGTGGTGAGTGGTGATTGATCAGGCTGCCTGCACAACGGGATCCGCTTCGATCTCTTGATTGAGAAGATACCACACGTCAGTGCCGAGGGAGTTCAGGATGATCGAAAGGGAACTGGCCAGGATATGCGAGCGCGCCAGGTCTTCCCAGACCAGGAATACCTGGTTCCACAGGATGCGAACTTGATACGCATCACTTCCGTGACGATGGATGTTCACGCCGAAGCGGCGCGGCGCGGGCCCGCTCAGCGTGATGCCGGCCGGCAGGCGCCAATCGTGCTCGGCGGCGTGCGGTGCCCAGTCCAGCTCCATGGCCGGCAGCGGTGGTTCGAAGCAGCGGTCAAAAAAACAGCGCTCGATCCGAGGTCTTGGCAAATCCATCATGAACCTCGTTACTTTTCGGGGCGGAACAACATGTCCACGCGGTCGGGATGCCGGCCGACGTAGCAGCTCAGCGCCGAAAAGAATAGCTGCAACTGCCCCAGGCCCTGCTCGGCGAGCTTGGGGGCCGATTGGCCCATCATCTTCGTGACGGCGGTGGCGGCCTTGCTGTCGGTGTGGATCACGACCTCCGCGTGGTGCTGCACCATCGTGCTCCCCTCCGGCGTTTTGCCCTCGACAAAGCGCAGCACGACCAGCGCCTTGACCGGGACCAGCGGCAGCACTGGGCTCGGCTTCACCTTGCCTTCGGCGAACCAGATGCGGACGCCGGGCGCCTGATGGATGACCTCCCAGGAGACGTCGCTGCCGGCCTCGTCGGTGTAGCCGAAGATGCCGGGGCCGCGCCGCTGAATCGAGACGCACTTGGCGCCGAGGCGTCGCCAGGCGGTGACGGCGCGGTCGGGGTTGTCGAGCAGCCAGCAATATTGTTCGGGAGTGCAGGTGAAGGTATCGACGGGGCCGCGCGCCTGGACGGTGGGCCGATCGGCGGCTTGCTTGGCGAGGGACGCGGCGCGTGCGCTGAGGTCGTTCCACGGAATGGCGACGGGCTGCGCGGGATCGAGCTTCTTGGCCGGTGTCGTTGGATTGGCGGCATTGGCGCAGACTGCGTGAAGGCAGCAAAGGACGCAGACCGAGTCCGCAATCAGGCGTTTCATGCACGCACCTCGAGGCAGGAGAGGAAGACTTCTCCTCCTTTTCATCGAATGCCGTCGGCGCAGACATGAACGATTTTTCTTTTCGCAAGTTCTGCGCAGCGGATTGGTATTGTCGGATCGGTCGGCCGGAGCCTATAGATTGTTTCGTTTAGTATCGTTGGGAAGAATAGTATCCCGATTTCGGTTCGTGGATTGGCCCACACCCCGTGGTGCGGCGGCTCGCCTGCACGACCTTGGCGTATCGCTGCGGTTGTGCAGGCGAGCCGCCTGCACCACGGGGTATTGGCAAAATCGGGAAGTTATGGTTCGAGCATTCCTTAGCCTTCGCATGGCGCCATGCGAACGCTAAACTGGGACCCGGAGGCCGTCATGAAGGCGATATTCACCAACCGAAAGACATGGATCGCGCTCGGCGTACTTGCCTTGCTTGCCGGGGTTGCCTTTTGGCAGCGTCAGCCGGTGCTGGCGTGGTACCATGTGCGTCAGCTCTCGTTTGCATACCAGGAAAATCGCGAAAACTGCGCAAAGCGCGTGGCCGACCTGGACGAGGCCGCCTTGCCTGCGGTGCTGGCGGAGCTGCGCAATCCCGATGCGGTGGTGTGCTCGAACATGCAGTATGCCCTGCAATTGATGACGACGCGCTGGGGCATCGCCGATCCGCGCTCGCAGCGGCTGGTCGAGAAGCTGCACGGCACGTTTGCAGAGTTCAGTCCGGTGGCGCAGGAGAAGGTGTTAATCCTGCTGACGGGCATGCTGCAGCTGGAAGGCCCTCGTCCGCTGCCGCCGGGGTTGACCAAGTATGTGAGCGAGATGCTGGTCTCAGCCGAGCAAAAGGAGGAGCTGCGCGCGGTGTCGCTGCTGCTGGCGGCGGAACTGGTGGACTGCGTCGAGCCGGGGCAATGGGTCGATGTCTGCGGTACGATGGCGGAGCGCGGCATGCAATCGGAGCGGCCGGGCGCCCGCGTCGGGGCCATGCAGTTGCTGATGCGCGCACCGATGCGCAAGGACAAGGGGCTGATGGAGAAAGCCGTGCCGCTGCTGCGGGATGCCGAGCCCGCGGTTCGACGTGCCGCCCTGGTCGTGCTGGCGTCAGAGAGCGACGTCGTCCGCGAGGAGAGCTTTTTGCCGATGCTGCACGACGACGATGCCGAGACGCAGTACCTGTGCGAGATGGCGCTTCGCAAGCGCGGCCTGAGCGACGACGACCTCAAGCTGGCCCGCATGATCAGCGACCGGAACCCGGCCACGCGCATGCACGTCCTGCGGCACATCCCGCACATGCCGGACGTGAACATCGTCGAATTCCTGCGGCGTTTGAGCAGCGACCCGGAACCAGCCGTGCGCGCCGCCGCGGTGCGAGCAGCCGCGGATTATCCGTGGATTGACCTGACGCAGCGCCTGCGCGAGATTGCCGAGCGCGACCCCAGCGAAGCGGTTCGGCAAAATGCCCGCTACTACCTGCAGATGCTCGCGCCGCGCACTGCCCTGAAATAGCGGGGGCGTCGAATTGCTGCGTGGTTCAAGCGCGGTAACAGAAACCGTAGGACGGCTCTCCCGAGCCGTCCGCACCGGCAGGGACGGCTCGGGAGAGCTGTCCTACGTCCTCTGGTTGGCGAAACGGAGACTTTCTCATTCCGGTGTTTTGAGGGCGGACAGTTGCGCTCGTAGGCGTTCAGGTGGCCATTTGAGCAGTACCCACAAGCCAATGTCTTCTGCCGGCTGACGCCTCGTTGCCGAGCGTGCCGGCTTATCGAGCCGTGTGGGCCAACGTTGATGATGAAGGCACTGGCAATCCGTTGCCGAGACGCTACCATGTCCATGGTGAACAGGCTGGGCCATAAGCGGTGTTGTAACCTTATTCCAGCTGTTCACCTCCTCTTTGTCCACTCCTACTGGCTCAAAACCGTCGATCTGAGAAAGTCTCGGGAATTCCTCAAGAAAATCGCCGCAACCAATTTTAATCAAGTCAGTTACGCTTACAGAAGGAATTCTCGCATGGGGAACTCCCGGGAAGTCAATCAGCGTGCTGGGGATTCCCGGCCTCTTTCGCACGTCCATAGCGCAGATACGAATCGATCGAGAATATCAGGAGTGCCGTCCATACCAGGGCATAATTGAACCAGCCGCCGCGGACCGACTCGCCGAACAGCCATATCGCCAGCAAAAACTGCACGCTCGGCGCGATGTACTGCATGAACCCGAGCATCGAGAACGGCAAACGCCGGGCGGCCTGGCCGAAGCACAGCAGCGGGATCGCCGTCACGATGCCGCTCAGCGACAGTTTGAACGTCAGTTCGACGTCGTCAAGCTCACCGCGTTCCACATAGGCGAACACCAGGTAGCCGAGCGCGATCGGCAGCAGCACGATCGTCTCGACCGTCAGGCCGACCAGGCCGTCGACCGGGACTTGCTTGCGGATCAAGCCGTAAGCCGCGAAGGAGACGGCCAGCGCGATCGCCAGCCACGGGAACTCGCCGGCCGTCCACGTCAGTCCGCACACGCCGGCGAAGGCAAACGCAATCGCCAGTTGCTGCAACGGCCTCATCCGCTCGCCGAAGATCAGCAGCGCCAGCACGATGCTCACCAAGGGCAAGATGAAGTAGCCGAGACTCGCTTGCACGATCATCTGATAGTAGACGCCGAGGATATACATCAGCCAGTTGTACGCAACGAGCAGCGCCGAGATCGCCAATGGCCCGACGATCTTCGGGTTGAGCAGGCTGCGGATCATTTCGGGCCAGCGTTTGGTGATGGTGAGCACGATTGCAAGAAAGACGGCCGACCAGCAGATGCGATGGGCGAGAATGTCGAGCGGCCCGACCCGGCCGAGCCAGTGAAAGTAGATCGGCACCAGCCCCCACCAGAGGTATGCCGCCAGTCCGGGCAAAAATCCTTCGCGCGTCGCGTTCTGCAAGCGGATGCTCCGTCGAGGAAGATGGCATTGATATAGGCGAGACATTCCTGTGCGGCGACGCTATCAATGACAGGGATCGCTCCTCAACTTTGAGCGCAGGTGTGCGAATGCCGGATTTCTCGTTCGACGATACGCCGGAACGCAAGAAGATGCTCCGCGAGCAAGCCCACGCCAATCGCAACGCCCAGGAGAACAAGGACGAGCTGAGCCGTGACATCTGCGCGAAGTTCGTCGGCCTGCCGGAGTACGTCCGTGCGAGGACAGTGATGTACTACATCGACGTCCGCAGCGAGGTGCGGACCCGCCATGACTTGCCCACCGCCTTGACCCAGGGCAAGAAGATCATCGTCCCGTGGTGCAATGACAAGGGAGAGCTGGAACTCTTTCATCTCGAAAGCATGGACGAGCTGGCCATCGGCATGTACAAGATTCTCGAACCGAAGCAGGAACTGCGCGGTCTGCCGGCGAAGCAAGTCGATGCGAAAGACCTCGACCTGATCATGGTCCCCGGCGTCGCGTTCGATCGCAGCGGGGCTCGCATGGGCCACGGCAAGGGCTATTACGACAAGCTACTGCAGCACGCCCGGCTCGACGCTCCGCTGGTCGCGCTCGCCTTCGAATGCCAGCTCTTCCCGGAGATCCCGACGGCGCCGCACGATGTCTTCATGGACCGCATCATCACGGAGCGCGCGGTTTACCAGGGTAAAGGCCGCGCTGGATAGTCATGCCATGCCGATTCCACTCGTATGCCCCGGATGCAAGCAGAAACTGAGCGCTCCCGAGGGATCGTCGGGCCAGCGCATTCGTTGTCCCAAATGCAAGTCGGTGATTGCCGTCCCGGAGGAGGAGCTGGTAACGCCGGAGGAGGAACAGGTTGAACCGGATGAGTCGGTCGGCGCCTTCGACATCACGCCAGCCGGGTCGTTGAAGCCGCTCGCCGAAAAGCCGCGTCACGCCGACGCCGACGATGACGGCGGCGGCTACGGCCTGGACGAGGGCGACGCCGAGGAACGCCGACGCCGCAATCGCCAGCTGGAGCGCGACCGGCACGACGATGCGGACGTTCGCGAAATCACGCGCCGCCGCTCCACCCAGGAACATCGCGGCGTGCTCGTCATGGTGCTCGGCATCCTGGCCCTCTTCATGAGCGGCTGCGCCTTGATCGGCTTCATTCTCGCGATCGTCACGCTGAACATGGCCAACGAGGATCTGCCCAAGATGGAGCGCGGCGTCATGGATCCGACCGGCTACGGCATGACGATGGCCGGCAAGGTATGCGCCTATGTCGCCGTGTTCTTCGGTTTCATCAGTATCATCGTGACGATCGCGAGCTGCGTTGCCCGGGCCCGCATTTGACCTTCGGAGGGCCGTATGGACCATTCCCACCGCGCCGAGATCGACGACACCTATGCCGAGGCCTTCCGCAGCATTTACGCGGAAGTTCTGATCACGGCACGCGACCGCGTTTGGCTCGATCACGCCGTCAACGCTGCGACCGGCAATGCTTCGAGCAGCATCCTGTGTGATTGCGAAGCGGGGGTCGATCGCTATGTTGACGCGACACCCGATGGCCGGCCCGGCGCCGTCGTGCAGTTCCACGTGCCGCGCTTTCACAAGGATCGCGCCGCCCGGCTCGAGCGATCGCTGCTGGTCCGCATCAGTCAGAACGTGCTGACCTGCCCAACGACCGCGTGCTTCAACCTGCTCGACGAGCCGACCTTCTTCAAACTTGGCCGCAAAATCGCATTCTTTGGTGACGGCTGGCAGTTCCGTGATGTTCGTTTTGGCCGCAAGGTGTGGGTGATCCCGATCCTGAGCGGCGAGTTCGTGCTGGATCGCCGCTTCGGCTATCGCGACGGCCTGATGGGCGGCAACCTGTGGTTCATGGGCGCGACCGCCGACGCCGCGCTGCTGGCCGCCGAACGAGCACGGAACGCGGCGCTGGAAGTCCCGGGCGTCATCCTGCCATTCCCCGGCGGCGTCGCATCGAGCGGTTCGAAAGCAGGGAGTCGCTACAAGTTCTCGATCGCCAGCACCTTTGAGGCGTTCTGCCCGACGCTGCGCGACAAGCTCGGCGGCGCTTCGAAGGTCCCCGCCGGCGTCGTGGCGATCCAGGAGATCATCATCAACGGCCGCGACCTGCCGACGATCGCTCAGGCAACCCAGGCAGCGATCGCAGCATCGGTCGAGACTCCGGGCCTGGTCAAGATCTCGGCGGGCAACTACGGTGGCCGGCTCGGCAAGAGCTTCGTCTATCTGCACCCAGAGCGGCAACCGGTTTAGCGCTCGGCCATCGCTTCGTAGCGTGGACTTCAGGCCACGCGGTAGTACGTCGCGCGTGGACTGAAGTCCACGCTACAGCACAAGGAGGGCGCAACATGAAACCGCTGCCGCGAACGGTGCAATGGATCGGCGACCTGCCGGGCCACGTGCGGCTGATCGATCAGACGCTGCTGCCGACGCAGGTTGCCTATCGCGATTGCAAAACCGTCGAGGAAGTCTGGGAAGCGATCCGCACCCTGCGCGTGCGCGGCGCCCCGGCCATCGGCGTGGCGGCCGCGATGGGCGTCGTCGTCGGCATCCAGTCGCACACCGATCCGGCCAACTATGGCAAGCGTCTGAAGGAAGTCGCGGACTATCTGCGCACGAGTCGGCCGACCGCGGTCAATCTCTTCTGGGCGATCGAGCGGATGGAGAAGAAGGCGTCAGAGCCTGAAGCGTTAGTGAAGGGCGTGACGCGCGTACTTTTGGCGGAGGCCCTCGCCATCGAAGAGGAAGACCGCCGGATGTGCCGGGCGATTGGCCGCATCGGCGCCGATCTCGTGCAGGAAGGGCAGGGCATCCTCACTCACTGTAACGCCGGCGGCCTGGCCACCGCGGAATATGGCACCGCGCTCGCCGTGATGTACACGGCGCTGGAGCAAGGCAAGCAGTTTCGCGTTTTTGCCGATGAGACGAGGCCGCTGCTGCAAGGCGCTCGCCTCACTGCCTGGGAACTGCAGCAAGCCGGCATCGACGTCACGCTGATCTGCGACAACATGGCGGCCCAGGTCATGCGCGAGGGCAAGATTCAGCTGGTCGTGGTCGGCGCCGATCGCATTGCCGCCAACGGCGACACGGCCAACAAGATCGGCACCTATGGCGTCGCGGTTCTGGCTCGCGCTCATGGCATCCCGTTCTACGTCGCCGCCCCGTCGAGCACGTTCGATCTGGCCATCAAGGACGGCAGCCAGATTCCGATCGAACAGCGCGACCCGCGCGAGATCACGGAAGGACTCGGCAAGGTCGTCGCCCCCGCCGGCGTGCGTGTCTACAACCCGGCATTCGATGTGACGCCCGCCGAGTTGATCGCGGGCATCATCACGGAAAAAGGGCTGATTCAGCCGGTAAACGAGGCAGCGATACGAGCGCTGCTGGAGGGGTAATTCATGAAGCCCCAGGGTGAGGTACTCCGAACCCTGGGGGTCGGAGTACCTCATCCGCCGGCTTCCTTGAAAAACGCCGTTGACGGTCCATCAACGAGTTGTACAACAGCTTTGTGAATCGTTTCACAATCCCACAAATGCCATGGGTTTCGTCATATGGCCGAGCCAAATCAACCTGCTGATCCGGCTCCCGCACCTGCGCCCGCTTCGCCCGCGCCAGCTGCCATTGCTCCCGGTGCGCCCCCGGAAAAGCCGCCGGCGCCTCCCAAGCCGGTCGCGCAGACGCCGGGGGAGCCGACGCGCCGCAACTTCCTCGTCAGCCTCTCGATCAGCACCGTGCTGGCCCTGTTTGGTTCATGGTTCGCCGCGGCGTGGACGACTTTCACGCTGTCGATGATCGGCATGACGCTCGGCTCCGTTCGCTTCATGTTCCCCAACGTCCTCTCCGAGCCGCCCAGCAGCTTCAAGGCCGGCGATGCTTCCGGCTACGAGGAAAACAAGGTCGACGACCGGTTCAAGGAAATTGGCGCCTGGGTCATCCGCGCCAAGGATGACCGCGGCCGCGATATCATCTATGCCCTGAGCACGACCTGCACGCACCTCGGCTGCACGCCGAACTGGCTCGAAGGCGAGAAGAA
>JACQFG010000317.1 GCA_016200155.1 Planctomycetota bacterium
ATCGGCTGCTCCGGCGGCATTCCCGGCGGCGGCCAGGAATGGCTCAACAAGGGCAATCCGCAAGGGTTCATCGCCAAGGCCAATCAGCTCAACTTCCGCTTCGTCGCCGGCCAGCGTCCGCAGCCCAACAACAAGGGGCACATCCCCTCGACGATGGAATGGGCCCGCAAGCTCACCAAGGAAGACGTCGGCGTCTTCACCGGCAAGACCCCCTACAGCGAGAATATCCCCAACGTCGATGAAGGCTTCACCCTCGCCGACGGCAAGGACAAGGAACGCGCCAAGGCCATCTGCAAGGTCATCCGCGCCCGCCTGGCCAAGGCGAGCAGGGAACGCCCGATCGGCTACCTGGTGCGTGAAGCGCCGGCCGACGATGTCCGCAACCTGCAGCAGCTCGGCGGCCATGTCATCGACGGCCTGTTCATCACCAAGTTCCGCAAGACCTTTGCCCGCGACGAGATGAACGACGATCTGTTGATCGTTCCGGCCCGCTACAACGGCGCCGAAGACAATTCGGAATACGAAGAAATGCTGCCGTCGTCGCCGCCATGATTCAGTCAAACAATTTGACCACGGATTTCACTGATGGCACGGATAGGGGTTGCTTCCTGAATCCGTGTTATTCGTGAAATCCGTGGTAAAAAAGGAGCCTTGTCATGAGACACTATTTTCTTGCCTCCCTGTTTCTGGTTAGCGTATTGCCAGCAGTGAGCCAGGCGGCGTGCTGCTACTTTTCCGCCAAGAACGCCGACATTCTGCAGCCGGCGCAGAAGGTGTTTATCACCTGGGACCCGGCCGAGAAGGTCGAGACGTTCACCGTGCAGCCGAAGTTCGAAGGCAACGCTCTCGATTTCGGCATGGTGATCCCGACGCCGAGCCAGCCGAAGCTCAGCGAGATGCCACGCGATTTCTTCAAGCATCTCGCCATCTACACGATCATGAAGAAACGCGAGTTCGCGCACTCGAAGCTCTTGCCGTTGATCGAGCCGCAGGAATTCGACAAACGATTCATGTTCGGCGGCGCGCCGGCCGCCAACGGCGCGATGCTGAAGGCGCAAGCCACCGGCCTGGGGCGCGAGGAGCGCAAGCCCGCCATCAAGATCCTCGAAGTCGGCACCGTCGGCTCGCTCGATTACAAGATCATCGAGGCAGGCCGGGCCGACGATCTCTTCAAATGGCTGAAGGACAACAAGTACACCTACTCCGGCGATGAAGCCACGCTCAACTACTACGTCCAGAAGAAATGGCTCTTCACCGTCATGAAGATCGACACGATGCAGATGAAGCGCAACAAGGACGGCTCGTTCGACGGCGAGGTCACGCCGACGCGCTTTCAGTTCACGAGCGAAAAGCTGATCTACCCGCTCAAGATCACGCAGATCTCGGTGCGTGAGCGGACCGAGGCGTTGTTTTATGTGCAGGCGCCGTTCAAGGTCGATCTGCCCGGCGACATGACCTACCAGTACACCTGGATGCCGATGCTGCAAGGGGCCATCGGCTGCTCCGGCGGCATTCCCGGCGGCGGCCAGGAATGGCTCAACAAGGGCAATCCGCAAGGCGTTATCGCCAAGGCCAACCAGCTCAACTTCCGCTTCGTCGCCGGCCAGCGGCCGCAGCCCAACAACAAGGGGCACATCCCGACGACGATGGAATGGGCCCGCAAACTCAGCAAGGACGACGTTGCCATCCTGTCGGGCAAGATGCCGTGGTCTGAGAAGGTCCCCGACCCCGACGAGGGCTTCGTTCTCGCCGACGCCAAGGAGAAGGAACGGGCCAAGGCGATCGCCAAGGTCATCCGCGCCCGCCTGGCCAAGGCGAACAAGGAACGCCCCATCGGCTACCTCGTTCGTGAAGCGCCGGCCGACGATGTCCGCAATCTCCAGCAGCTCGGCGGCCATATCATCGATGGCCTGTTCATCACCAAGTTCCGCAAGGTCTTTGCCCGCGACGAGATGAACGACGATTTGCTGATCGTCCCGGCTCGCTACAACGGCACGGAAGACACCTCGGAATACGAGGAGATGCTGCCGTCGTCGCCGCCGTGAGAACCGATCAGAGCTTGAAGCGTGAGCGAAGGACCGGGCATCCCTCGCTTACGCTTCAGGCTCGGATTTCCTATCGACACCTGGGAACGAAAGAGATCATTTCATGTCGCGTTTTCTCGCAGTTCTCATCGCGCTGACCTGCGTCGGCCAGTGCCTTGCGCAGGACGGGCTCCCGGCACGCTTCGGCGCGCTCGGCAAGAATGACCGGTTCAAGCTGCTGCGCGTCATGGGCACCCCGGAGATGCCGCCGATTTATCATCAGGCGTCGGCAATCTCCGCGGACGGCAAGCGTGCGATCTACGCCGAGGACCTCACCACGGGCGGCGACGACAAGGAACGACCGCGCCTGCGCACGCGCTTGCACCTCTGGACCCTGCCCCCGCAGAGCTGGCCGCGCGAGATCGAGATCGACGGCAAGAACGTGACGGCGCTGGCGATTTCGGCCGACGGCAGCACGGCGCTCCTGGCCGGCCACACTTTTGTCGCCAAGGAAAAAGAGCCTCGGTCCTACCTCAGCACCTGGGACCTGAACGCCGGCATGGAAACGAAATCGTTCCTCACCAAGGAGAGCCTGATCTTCGACGTCGCGCTTGCCCCGGACGGCGCCACCGCCCTGACCAGCACCTTGGAAAAGCTGAAACGTTGGGACTTGAAGCAGGGCAAGGAGATCGCCGCTTACCAAGAGAAAGGCCTCGATGCCGCGACGGCACTGGCCTTCCTGCCCGGCGGCAAGCAGTTTCTGACCGGCTCGCTTGCCGGGGCCCTGCGGCTTTGGGATGTGGACAAGACCGCTCCCGCTCGCAGCTTGCAATCGAAACGCAAGCTTGACAACCTGCGCCACCTCGCCGTGTCCCGGGACGGCAAGCGCTTCGCGAGCCGGTTCTCATTCAACTCTGACCGGGGGAAACGGCATGGGAAGAGACGCCGCCTACGGCGATCTCATGACGGCCCAAGAGTACGGAGAGGGGGATCGGGAGCGCTTTCAGCCCCTTCCGCCAGGGCCACACTTCCACGTCGCGGAGATGAAGGTCAAGCCGCCACTCGAAGGGTCG
>JACQFG010000327.1 GCA_016200155.1 Planctomycetota bacterium
GCGACGCTCCGCGTCGCATCTGTCACGACGCGGAGCGTCGTGCCACATTATCGCAAACCCGACATCTTGGCTGTGACGATGCACTAGCCCGGCTGCGTCAGGCTGGAAAGCCTGACCTACGTCACGACGGATTGGCGATTTCGCGGTATTTCATCATGTAGTAAGCCAGGATCGCCCACGGCAGCAGGTAGCCGAAGAGCGGCAGGCCGTTGTCCACCAGGAGCACATCGATCCAGCCGATATCGTAGCCGTTGGCGACGTACTGGTGCAAGTCGTGTCGGCCGACGTCGGGGATGCCGTTGAGGAGCCGGCCGACCCACCAGCTGAACGCTTGATCGGCGGTCAGGAGCAAGGTCTTGGTCGGCGAATCTTCGAGGGGCGCGAGCGGCGACAGCTTCGTGCCCAGCCGCACCGACGACTCGAGCGGGCCGCCGCCGGCGACGCGTTTCTCGGCGATCTCGAGGAGGTAATCGCGAAACAGGCCGGCGTTGAAGAGGAACGCCGTCGCCAGGAAGCTGATCACGCTGCTCAGGTACGTGCTGCAGGCGATGGCGATTCCCAGGACCAGCATGTGCGTACACCACATGCCGACGATGCCCTTGAGGAAGTTCTGCCAGAACGGCTTCTCGAACGCCACGAGGTAGAAATCTTGCTGGGCCACGCCGACCATCTGGGCCTGATCGGCAATGTCCACGCTGACGAAGCAGCGCACGACGGGGATCGCCTTGCCGTCGACGATGTGCCGATTCTCTTTCTTGTTGACGAGCGCCTTGAACACTTCGGGCGGGACGCGGAAGTATTGCGTGTGGTAATCGGTGACCTCCTCGCCGAGCACCTGGTAGATGCCGTGCTGCTCGACGAGCTTGACTTCGATGTCGCGGTAGGCCTGATCGTACTGCTCTTCGCCGGCTTTCGCCGCTTCGAGTTCCTTGTCCTTTGCCTCGCGCATCTGGGTGCGCTGCTTCTTCAGGGCTTCCACGCGCGGTTCGAGTTCCTGGGCCTGGCGATTCGGATCGAGGTCGGTGAATTTCGCCACGTCGACGAAGGTGAAGCTGCAGTGAACCCCCTTGCCTTCCTCGCCCTTCGACAGGCGGAAGATATCGAACGAGAACTCGAAGATGTGATCGACGTCGCGCTGGCGGACCGCCTGGGCGAACTCGAAGAAATCCCAGATCGCGTACTGGCGGAACGGCTCGCGTTTCTGCCGCGTCGGGCCCGTGATGTAGCTGCGATAGCCCCATTCGCGGCCAACGCTGTCGCCCTTGTACGAGTCCTTGGTGCCCGCGAAATGCAGGAACGCATACTGCGGCACGCGGGCGGTGTAACTCTCGGCTTTCGCATCCTCGTTGACCCCGCGCATCACGTAGATCAGGCTGAGGCACGCCACCGCGAACAGGCCGACCGTCATCAGGCTGCCGTAGCCCAAGAACCGGCCCAGCACGACCTCGAACTTCTCGACCGGCTTGGTGACGATCGTGTGAATCGAACTGTTCTTGACGTCGTCGGGAATGCTGAACGAGCCCAGGATGCCCGCGGTCATCAAGAACAGCGGCGTCATCGACCAGTAGACGACGCGAACATACGAACGCAACTGGTCTTCCGGCTTGTGCGGCACGAACCAGTCGGCGAACAGAAAGACCAAGGCCATCGCGCCGAACACCCAGATGACGCGGCCGCGAATCGCTTCCTTCCAGCTCAGGCGGGCAATGGCGTAGATGCGGCCCCAACTGATGCGCGTGATCAGATCGATTGCGAGCGGCGCGGCCACGACCCCAACCGCCAGCAAGCCGCTCAGCGTCAGGATCCAGTCGCCGATGGTGTAGTGCGGCTCATTCAACTCGCGCGGCAGGAAGACCCTGAGCCCCGGAATGTTGATGCGCGTGCCGAGCCAGGCAAGCACCAACACGAGATACCCGACGCCGGCCGAGATCGTGCACGCCTTCAGCATCGGCAAAATCGATCGCAACGTGTCGGATTGAATCCAGATGTTCAGCTCGTGCGTCTCGCGCTGGAACGAGCGGGCGATCAGGACCAGAGCGATCGCCACCGCGGCAATGGCGCCGGCACTCTGCACACATTCGTTCAGACCGTCGGGGAGCGTGCTCCACGTCAACGGCATCCGCTCAATCACGATGCTTGCGAACAACTTCATCGGCACAATCCCAACTCGTAGGTCAGGCTTTCCAGCCTGACTTTTCGTCCGCTCTCGTCAGGCTGGAAAGCCTGACCTACTTCTTGATATTTGCGTCCCCCGCATCGGGCTTCGCGTCCGGCATGTAGCGTCGGCCGGGGTGCGCCTTGCTCTCCTCAATGATGCGCAGGAACAGGGCCTCCAGCGTCGTCGTCGGGTGGCCGATGAACTCGAGCTTGCCGCCGTGCTTGGCGAGCACCGTTTCGAGGTCGCCGCGCAGCGCGTCGTTGAGCTGCACGCCGGTGGCGCGCAATTCGAGCCGCTGCACGTCTTCGAGCAGGTTCTTGACGCTGTCGAGTTTGCGGAGCTCGCCGTCGCTGAGGATGGCGACACGATCGCAGATGTCCTGCACGTCCTCGAGGCGGTGGCTGCACATGATGATCGTCTTGCCTTCATTGCGCAGCTTGATGATCAGGTCCTTCATCCAGCGGGTGCCGAGCGGATCGAGGCCCGAGGTCGGCTCGTCGAGGATGACGAGTTCCGGGTCGTTGATGAGCGCTTGTGCCAGGCCGATGCGCTGGCGCATGCCCTTGGAGTATTCCTTGAGGATGCGTTTCTTGTCGTTCTTGAGCCCGACCGTCTCGATCAAGCGCTCCGACCGTTCGCGGCGGACTTCCGGGTCGAGCTTGAAGAGCCGGCCGTAAAAATCGAGCGTCTCCTCGGCGTTGAGGAATCGATACAGGTACGATTCTTCGGGCAGGTAGCCGATGCGTTCGTTCTTGCGGACCTCGCCGGAGGGCATGTTGAAGACGAGGGCGTCGCCGTCGGTCGGGAAGAGCAGGCCGAGCAGGAGCTTGATGGTGGTGGTCTTGCCGGAGCCGTTGGGTCCGAGCAGGCCGAAGATCTCGCCGCGATAGACTTCGAGGTTGAGGGCGCGCAGGGCGACCTTCTTCTCGCGGCCCCAGAAGTCGCGATAGATCTTGGTCAGCTTGCGGGTCTCGATGACGGTTTCTCGGCCGGCCATGCGTCGGCTACCTCGGAAGGACCCAGGTCAGGGGGGAACGCGCCTGCATCTGATACGCAAACGCCGCCGCAATCGTTCGCGGGCATTGGCATTTTCTACGCGGCGAGCGCTCAAATACAAGAAGCCCCTTGTTCCTGCACGCGGGACTGATAAAAAGACTGCACGAATTCGTAGGACAAGCTGCCAGCTTGTCCCTCTAGTTCGCCCTGACACGCGCGGGACAAGCTGGCAGCTTGTCCCTACGATGGGAGCGGGACAAGCTGGCAGCTTGTCCTACGATGGGAGTTGTTGATGAACGGACGACCGCGAACCAAGGCCAGCAAGAAACGCCGACTGCTAATGAAAAAGGAACGCCGCGAGAAGAAATATCTCAGCCGGGTGATGCCGATGCTGTCGCGGCCGAAGAAGCTGGAAGCGTAAGAAACGAAGCGAAGGTCGAAGCACGCGCGGGCCGGGTCTGCTCCTTGGGGCAGTCGCGGCCCGCTTTTTTGCGCCGTCGTGCCGTTGTGTCGAAAGCGGGTATTTGGGATAATACGAACGGATTTGGTCCAATCACGAGGGATAGCCATGAGCACCGACGCCAACACGACGAAACCGGCGGAGCGCAAGCCGAAAATCCACATCGGCGCCAGCGGCGAGAAGGCGCTGAAGCTTTACGAGAAGGAAATCGCGACCTACGTACGCGAATTGCCGCGGTTGGTCGAGGAGGGCCATGAAGGCCGGTTCGCCTTGATCAAGGGAGACGAGATTCTGAGCGTGTGGGACACCTATCGGGAAGCGACGCAAGCTGGCCGGGAGAAGTTTGGCCTGGATCCGATTTGCGTCACCAAAATCGAGCGGCGCAATATCGATCGGTACGCTCTGTTGATGGAACAAGTCAAGGAAACGAAATGCCCATAATAAGAGACGCGATCACCGAAGAAGGCGGGGTGGTCAAGGTGTCGATTGGCAGGAGTTTCGGCGCTGCGCGCGACCTGCGGCTCGCACAGCGCGCCGTTCCTGTTCGCCAAGAAGTGACCGCCTTGATCGACACCGGCGCCGAGATCACATGCGTCGATCCTCGGCTCATAGAAGAACTCGGACTTCCGTTTGAAGGAGCGGTTGTCGCGAACGTTCCCGCTTTGGAGGATACGACGTTTGCATTTCAATACGATGCAAGTGTAAAAATCCTGCACCCTTCGGGACTCGACGCAAACCATCTCATCGTCACGGACATGCCGGTGATGGAGTTGCCGCTCAATGTGCTCGGTTACCAAGTCCTCATCGGACGCGATGTGCTGAAACACTGCATGTTGCTTTACAACGGTCTGCGCGAACGATTCACTCTGAAGTACTGACGGAAGATCCCATCCCTCGTTCGATCAACCAACCGTCTCCGTGTGGAAATAGGTCCGCAGCTTCTGGATCGCCTTGTATTTCTCATCGCTGACGCGTTCCGGCGACATCGCGAGCTCGGTTGCGATGTCGGCGACGTTGTGGCCGTCGCAGATCAGCTTCAAGATATGACGCTGCCGATGGCTGAGCACCTTTTCCGAGGCCTGCTGCACCGCGGCGCGCTCGTCATCGCGATCACGCGCTTCCTCGTGTCGCGCATCGGCGACCAACTCGGGGAGCACCGCCGATTGCCAGCGGCCGCGCTGATAGCGCTTCTTCACCGCGTCGATCGCCCGGATGAACTCGCGTCGTTCCTCCGTCTCGTTCGCCAGCGCCTGCTCCCAGGATTGCGCCGGCAGGTTTCGCAGCAACCGCGTCAACACCTCCTGCGTGCAATCGTTCCACTGATCCTGCGGCAGCCGTGCGTTGCGCCAGCAGGCCGTGCAATAGCGGCTGATGTTGTTGATCGCCCGGGGCGAAATCTCGTCCGCGCTGGCAACCGATTCGGACCCGACCGCGGCGAGCGCGGTGCCGAGAACGACGGCCATCAGGTAGGGACGGTGCGTTTTGCTGGTGAATGCGCTTTTCATGCGATCTCCTTGGACGGAGTTTCCCTATGCTCATTATAACGACATACATCGCAGGAAATCTCGCCGAATTTTGGTTGCAAAGCGGAGAAATTGTTTTTACGCTTTAATCTGCAATAGGTTATGACTTGGCAATCGAAAACCAGGAGCAACCATGTCGAACTCAACCCGCCGTGATTTTCTTACCAATGCCGCTACCGTCACGGGCGCCGGCCTCATCGCCAGCGATCTGGGGGGCCAGCAGCCGCCGCAGTTGCCTCGCAACGAGCCGCCGCAGCGTTATCGGCTCGGCATCGTCACCTACAACATTGCGGCGACGTGGGACCTGACTGCCCTCTTGCGGATCTGCCGGGCCGTCGGCCTGAGTCCGGTGGAGCTGCGAACCACACATCGCCACGGCGTCGAGCCGACGCTGACTGCCGATCAGCGTCGCGACGTGCGGCGCCGCTTTCAGGACGCCGGCATCGAGATCTGGGGCTGCGGCACCGTCTGCGAATTTCACTCGCCCGATCCCGCCGTCGTGCGCCGCAACATCGACAGTTGCCGACAGTTCTGCCAGCTGGTCGCGGACATCGGCGGCCGCGGCGTCAAGGTGCGTCCCAACGATCTGCCCGCCGGCGTCACCACCGAACGCACCCTCGATCAGATCGGCCGATCGCTGCGCGAGTGCGGCCGGGCCGCGAGCGATGCGGGCGTCGAGATCTGGGTCGAGGTGCATGGCCGCGGCACCGCTCATCCGCCGCACATGGCCACCATGATGCGCGCCGCCGATCACGCCAGCGTCGGCGTCACCTGGAACTCCAACCAGACCGACGTCGTCAATGGCTCCGTCGCCGAATATTTCCGCCTCTTGCGGCCGTGGATCAAGTCGTGCCACATCAATGAGCTGCACAGCGGTTATCCGTATCGCGAACTGTTCCGCCTTCTGCGTGAGACGAACTACGATCGCGTTTGTTTGGCCGAGATCCAGGGCATGCCGGACGAGGCAACCGGCGAACGGCTGATGCGCTACTACAAGATGCTGTGGACCGAGCTGGCGAGCCCGCGGCCCTGACCTCCGCGCCGCTTGCGGCTTAGCGTTCGCATGGCGCCACGCGAACGCTAAGCCGCAAGCGGCCGGACCTTCTTCCTTCCGGTGAACCATGCGAAACCTCCTCGTCGGCTGTCTGATCTTGATCGCCGTCCCCGCGTCGGCACAATCGCCGGCCCAGTACATCGCGAAATCGAAAAACGTCCTCGCCCCGATCGAAGGCGAGATCAAGGTCCCTGGCTTGAAAGAGCCCGTCGAGGTGCTGCGCGACAACTGGGGCGTGCCGCACATCTACGCCAAGAACGCCGACGACCTGTTCTTCGCGCAGGGTTTCGTCGCCGCGCAGGATCGGCTGTTCCAGCTCGATCTCTGGCGACGCGTCAACGTCGGCGAACTCGCGGAAGTCCTCGGCCCCGACGCCATCGAAGCCGACACCTTCGCCCGCCTCATCCGCTATCGCGGCGATATGAAAGCCGAATGGGAGAGCTACTCGCCCGACACCAAGCAGATTGCCACCGCCTTCACGAACGGCATCAACGCCTGGATCAAGCACGCCAGGCACTTTGTGCCGATCGAGTTCCACATCCTCGGCTACCAACCGAAACCATGGCAGCCCGAGGACATCCTGGGCCGCATGTCCGGCATCATCATGTCGCGCAACTTCACCGACGAGGTCGTGCGTGCCCATCTGATCGACAAGCTCGGCCTGGAGAAAGTGCGCATGTTGATGCCGACCGATCCGCAGCGCGATTTCGCGCCGGCAGTCGATGTGAAGGGCATTGATTCGCGTATCCTGAAGGGATTTCAAGCCGCGTCGAAGTCGGTGCAGTTCAAGCCGTCAACAAGCGAAAGCAACAACTGGGCCGTCTCCGGCAAGCTGTCCGCGTCCGGCAAACCGATGCTCGCAAGCGATCCACATCGCGCCATCGCGCTGCCGGCCTTACGCTATCTGGTGCATCTGAACGCGCCGGGCTGGAACGTCATCGGCGCCGGCGAACCCGGACTGCCCGGCGTCGCCCTGGGCCACAACGAGCGCATCGCCTGGGGCATCACCATCGTCGGCACCGATCAGGCCGATATCTTCGTCGAGGAGACCAAGCCGGACGATCCAACCCAGTACAAAGTCGGCGACGCCTGGCAGCCGATGACGGGGCACGTTGTGCAGATCCAGGTCAAGGACAAGCTCAACCACGAGGCGGCCTTGCTGAGCACGCGCCACGGCCCGGTGATTTACCAGGATCAGAAGGCCAATCGGGCGTATGCCCTCAAATGGGCCGGCAGCGAACCGGGCGGCGCCGCCTATCTCCCCGCCCTCGCCGTGAGTCGCGCTCAGAATCACAAGGAGTTTCTCGCGGCTCTCGAACGCTGGAAGATCCCAAGCCTCAACTTCATGTACGCCGACAAGGATGACAACATCGCCTGGGTCGCCGCCGCCGCCACGCCGATTCGGCCCAAGCACGACGGCCTGCTTCCCGTCCCGGGCAACGGCGGCTACGAGTGGACCGGCTATCTCAAGGTCAAGGACTTGCCGCAGGACTTGAATCCGAAGTCCGGCTGGCTGGCGACCGCGAATCACAACATCATTCCGGCCGGCTACAAGCATCAGATCGCCTACGAGTTCGCCGCCCCGTATCGGTTCGAACGCGTCAAGGCGAACCTCGACGGCAAGCAGAAACTGACGCTCGACGATTTCAAGCGCATCCAGCACGACGATGTGTCGATCCCGGCGCTCAGGCTCGCCAGGTTTGCAAAAGAAATATCGTTCGTGAACCCGGAACTTGACGATCGCGCCCGCATGATGGAAAAATGGGACGGCCGATTGTCCCGCGATTCGCACGAAGCCGTCTTCTACGCTCTCTGGTTGGCGGAATTGCAGAGGGAGGTCTACGGCCGGCATGTGCCCCAGGAACTGATCAAGGATGTCGCCAGCAAGAGCGGGTTGACCACGCTGTTCAAAGCCCTGGAAAATCCCGACGAGAAATGGTTCGGCAAGAACCCGGAATCGAGACGCGATAGGCTCGTCGATGCCGCCTTCATCATGACGGTCCTAAAGGATAGCAAGGGTAGCGCCACGCGCTGGGGCCAGTTGCACACCGCGACGTTCAAGCATCCGCTGGCATCGCGAAATCCGGCCTATGCGAAGGCATTCAACGTCGGCCCGTTCGAACGCACCGGCGACGGCAACACGCCCAACAATACGCGCTATGACTCCGACTTCAAACAGATCCACGGCGCAACTTACCGCCACCTCTTCGACCTCGCCGATTGGGACAAGGGGCTCGCCACCAGCGCTCCCGGCCAATCGGGGCAGTTCGGCAGTCCGCATTACGCCGACCTGGCGCCGCTGTGGGCGAACGGCGAGTATTTCCCGCTGGCATACTCGCGCGAGAAGGTCGAGAAAGTGACGCGGCACAGGTTGATATTGCAGCCGTGAGGCCTGCCCGTTTCGCGCCCGCGTGGCGCCACGCGGACGCTAAACGAATAAGAACAGTTCATGAACCCCGCCGATGAACTCGTGGACGTCATCGATGACGCCGGCAACACCATCGGCGTCGTCACCCGCCGCGAAATGCGCGCGCGCGGACTGCCCCACCGCTGCACCTACGTCCTCGTCTTCAATCATCGCGGCGAATTGTTCATCCACCTGCGCACGCCGACCAAGGACGTCAACCCGAGCCTGTGGGATGTCGCGATCGGCGGTGTTCTCGCGGCGGGCGAATCTTTCGACCAGGGCATGCGCCGCGAAATCCGCGAGGAGCTTGGCATCGATGCCGACGCGGTCGAGTTATTCCCGGTTCGGTATGCTGACGAACGCACGAGCGTGCGCGCCATGGCCTATCGCCTGAATCACGACGGGCCGTTCGAGCTGCAAGCCGAGGAGATCGTGCGCGGCGAATTCGTGCCGATCGACGACGTGTTGCAACGCATCGAGCGTGAGCCGTTCTGCGCGGACGGTGTGCAGGTGTTGCGTGATTATCTAAAACAGCAAGCATGAAAGCTGCGAAACCGACCGCCGCCGTACGCCGCCGCGCGGTGCAAATCAACGACGAACTGGCCCGGCTCTATCCGGATGCCCACTGTGCGCTGCATCACGCCAACGCTTTGCAACTTTTGGTCGCGACTATCCTGTCGGCCCAGTGCACCGACGTGCGCGTCAACATCGTGACGCCGGCCCTCTTCAAGCGTTTCCCCGATGCTCAGTCATTTGCGGACGCGGACATTGCCGAGCTGGAGCGGCTGATCCAATCGACCGGCTTCTTCCGCAACAAGGCGAAGAACATCCAGGCGTGTTGCCGCACGCTGGTCGAGAAGCACGGCGGCGACGTCCCGCGCACGATGGAAGAGCTAGTGCCGCTCGCCGGCGTCGGCCGCAAGACCGCGAACGTTATCCTCGGCAACGCCTTCGACGTCCCCGGCATCCCCGTCGATACGCACGTCGGCCGGCTGTCACTGCGCATGGGATTGACCAAGCACGCCGATCCGGTCAAGGTCGAGCACGACTTGATGGCCTTGATTCCGCAGGAAGAATGGACCGACTTTGGGCATCGCATGATCTTCCACGGCCGGCAGGTGTGCCACTCGCGCAAGCCGAAGTGTGCGGAATGCGTGCTGAATGCGATTTGTCCGAAGATTGGGGTGGGGTGAAATGAAGTTTACGTTTAGCGCTCGCTTGGTGCGGCGCGAGCGCTAAACGTAAACAGGCCTCATTGCGCTTGCTGCTTCAACAACTCAATCATATTCGCCTTGTACGCTTGCACGCCCGGTTGGCCATACGGGTTCACGCCCAGCAGCCGGCCCTCGACCACCGTCGCCAGCATCAGCATCTGCATGAGCTGGCCGAGCGTGTGCTCCGAAATCACCGGCAGCACGATGTCCGCCGTTGGCCGGGCGGCGTCGTGGTACGCCTTGTTCGTGCCGTCGAAGGCGGCCTTCATCACGTCGGGCAGGCCCTTGCGGTTGAAGCGATTGAGGTCGTCCTCGTTACGGTCGCTCATGCCGATCATGATGGCGGGATTGCTCCAGGTCTTGACGACGAGGTTGTTGATGACCTTGTCGCGCGCGCCGTCCTGGTGCTGCTGGCCGCGTGAGTGCATGTCGCGGGTTTCGAGGGCGGTGATCGGCGTCGGGCCGAGACCTTGCTTGCCCAGGCTTTCGGCGAGGAGCTGATCGTACCACAGACCGAGCGCCTCGAGTTTCTTCGACCAGATCGACATCACGCGGATGGGCTTGTGATACTTCGTGTGCATCAGATAATTGACGGCCGCATACTGCAGGACCGGATTGTTCTCGAAGCGCGCTTCGAGGAAGCGCCGCGTCATGGCCGCGGCGCCGAGCAGCATGGCCCGCACGTCGAGTCCCATGACGGCCGCCGGCAGGAGGCCTACCGGCGTGAACACGGAGAATCGGCCGCCGATGTCGTCGGGGATCGGCAGGAAGTTTTCCTCCGGGATGCCGTCGGCCGTGCCGAGCGCGCGCAGCTTGCCCGACTCCCCGGTGATCGGCACCAGCAGGGACTTGGTGTACGCTGAGTGGCCATAGTACTCGATCATCTCGCGGCGGATGGCGCGGTAGGCGGCCGCGGTCTCCAGCGTGTCGCCCCCCTTGCTGATGACCGTGACGCCCCAGCGTTCGTCGCGCTGCTCGGGATCGACGCAGGTGATCGACAGCATGTCGAACAGTTCGTGCAGCGTGTCGTTGTCGGCGTTGTTGCCCTCGAAATAAATGCGCGGCGTGCCCGCCCGGTCCTTCGCGGGAAGGTCGTTGTGGACGGAGCTGCGCATCGCCTCGAACAGCGCCCGGGCGCCCATGTACGACCCGCCGATGCCCAGCACGACGAAGCGATCGACCTCGTCGCGCAACCGGGCTGCCAGCTGCAGCACACGGCCCAGCGTGCTGGTGTCTCCCTGCCGCTTGTGCTGGTCGAGCATATTTTGCGGCAAATTGATGAACCCCGCCTGCAACGGCTGCATCTTCGGGGGAATCTGCTTCAGCTCGCGATCGGTCGCCACCTGGCTGCGCACCTGAAGCACGCGCGCCGTCAACTCCTGCAGCGCTTCGGGCGA
Organism: Planctomycetota bacterium; assembly: GCA_016200155.1. Taxonomy (GTDB): domain Bacteria; phylum Planctomycetota; class Planctomycetia; order Gemmatales; family Gemmataceae; genus SIAQ01. Next base: position 11,210 of record JACQFG010000327.1, read on the forward strand.
CAGGAAATGCTGGGCCCGCAGCTCGGCCGCCGGCGTCCAATCCTCCGGCTGCACCAGCAGGTTCTTGTAGTCGTACGCAATCGCTTCGTCGGGTAGCTGCATGGCGGTGTCCCGGTCCCCGTTTAGCGCCCGCGCGGCGCCCCACGGGCGCTAAACGGGAACAGCGAAAATTGTATCATATCCATATTACTCTACTCTTTTCTTTTGTGACGGTAAATCCTGATATGCACCTCCATCAACTGATGCGCGATCTGCGTGAAGACAACGGCAGCAAAATCGTCCTAGTCGTTGCAGACGGACTCGGCGGCCTGCCCATGGAGTTCGGCGGCAAGACCGAACTCGAAACCGCCAAGACGCCCAACCTCGATTCCATGGTCCGCGAAGGCGTTTGCGGCCTGTCCATCCCCGTCCTGCCCGGCATCGCCCCCGGCAGCGGACCCGGTCACCTCGGCCTCTTCGGCTACGACCCGCTCGAATACAGGATCGGCCGCGGGATCCTCGAAGCCCTCGGCATCAATTTCCAGGTCGGGCCGCGCGACGTCGCCGTCCGAGGCAACTTCTGCACCGTCAACGACAAGGGCCTCATCACCGATCGCCGCGCCGGTCGGCCGAGCACCGAACGCTGCGTCGATATGTGCAAGAAGATGCAGGCGATCAAGATCCCCGGCGTCGAGATCTTCGTCGAACCGGTGCGCGAACATCGCTTCGTCGTCGTTTTCCGCGGCGACAACCTGGGCGATCTCGTCAACGATACCGACCCGCAGGCCCTCAATGTCGCCCCCTTGCACGCCGTCGGCGAGGATGCCGCTTCACAGAACACCGCGAAGGCGATCAATCACTTCGCCGTCGAGGCCGGCAAGCTGCTCAAGAACGACGCCCCGACCAACATGGTCACGCTGCGCGGCTTCGCCCGTTATCCGAAGATCGCCACGATGCAAGATATCTACGGCCTGCGCTGCGCCTGCATTGCCGTCTATCCGATGTACAAGGGCCTGGCCCGCCTGGTCGGCATGGACATCCTCGACGCCGGCGCCACGCTCGCCGACCAGATGGAGACGCTCAAGAAATCGTGGGACAAGTACGACTTCTTCTTCCTGCACTACAAGTACACCGACAGCACCGGCGAAGACGGCAACTTCGACGCCAAGGTCGCCAAGATCGAAGCCCTCGACCTCGAGATGCCGAAAGTCCGCGGCCTCAACCCCGACGTCGTCATCGTCACCGGCGACCACTCGACGCCGAGCAAGATGAAAGCCCACAGCTGGCACCCCGTCCCGACACTGCTGAGCGCGAAGACCGTTCGCCCCGACGGCGCCGTCGAGTTCGGCGAGGCGTCGTGCCTGCGCGGCGGTTTGGGGCAGGTCGAGGCGAAATATCTGATGAGTCTGGCGATGGCCCACGCGGGACGGCTGGGGAAGTATGGGGCATGATTGGAGAGCCGCGCACGTCAGTAAGCGGTTAGTTCTACAGCGCTGGGTCGGTGGGCTCACGTGCCGCAAC
>JACQFG010000309.1 GCA_016200155.1 Planctomycetota bacterium
AGCCAGATGGGGTCGATCCAGGAGCTGTGATTGGCGACGACGATCACCGGGCCCTTGATCGGGAACTTGTCGAGCCCCGGCCCGGCTGCGCGGAACCGATACATGATCGCGAACACGAACTCGATCACCTGTTCCCAGACCTCGCGGCGGAAGATCCACCAGGCAGCCAGCGTCGCGACTCCAGCGATGGCCGACACGAGCCAAAGCTGCATCGTCCCGTCGAAGCCGGCGTATCGGCCCAGAATCCCCAAGGTGGCGCCGACGACCGCGAAACAGACATAGTCCATCATGTTGCGGACGGCCATGGCATTGCCGCGCGCATCATCGGGGACCGCGGCTTGATAGGTGGACGCCAGCGGCACGTTGATGAGCCCCGCCGCCATGCCGACGACGGCGCAAAACCAGACGTTGATCTGCGAATCGGCGACGGCGGCGACCATGGTGTCGGCCGCATACATCAGGCCGAGCGTGAAGCCGAGGCCGCCGATCGGCACGAGTCCGAGCACGCGGCGCGGGTGCTTCTGCAGCCCCGCGAGCAGCGAGCCTACCGCGACGCCGCCGGCGACCCAGCACGTGATGTGGGCGATGACTTCGAGGTTCATGACCTCGTTGCGGAACAGGATCGCGATCATCGCTCCCGACATGCCGATGACCAGGCCGCGCTTGCCCGACAGACCGATGAGGCTGATACGTGCTTCGCGGATGTTCCAGATTCGCTTGAAGTCGACGAAGAAATCGCGCACGGCCGCCCAGGCCGGCTCATCGCGGCGCAGATCGCTCGGAAACGCCACCGGCGCTGCGGTCAGCCAGGCGACGCCGTTGAGCGCCGCGATCACCGCGACGGCGGCGAACGTCGTCCCGAGGTCGGTCCCGACGATCAAGATCAGGCCGCCCAGGATGGCCGAGAACGTCCCCATCTCGATGAAGGCGTTGATGCGTGTCAGCGGCCAGCGCGTATCGACCGCCGCCGCCGGTAGCATCGCGTAGCGCGTCGGCCCGTAGATTGCCGAGCCGACGGCGATCAGCGACCAGCAGGCGATCCAGTAATCGTTGAGCAGCAGGAACGAGCCCATGACCGCGAAGCCATAGAGCGCCGTCGCATGCAGCACGAGGGACTTCGGCAGGCTATTGCAGATGGCGCCGTTGAAAGGCGCGAGCAGGATTGCGGGGAGAGTGAAGATGACGTTGACCAGATACCATGCGCTGTTCTTCTGCGCGTCGCCGGTCGCAAAATCCAGGCACACGAAGAACCGCAGGGCGTTGTCCGCCGTGACGCGGGCGGTCTGCGAAAACCACAGGCTGACGAGCTTCCAGCGCGATGGCCACATGAATCCGTTAGAACCTCGGCGTGAACGTTCGTGTCCTTCGTGGATGATACGGATTCGTCGCGGCGTTGACGCCGTTCGAAAGGTCAGCTACCTTAAAGATGCGGCGGTGTTCGTGCCGTAGGGACAAGCTGCCAGCTTGTCCCCGAACCCCGCGTAGGCGCGTGGCGCTTCAGGGACAAGCTGGCAGCTTGTCCCTACGGGAATAGACGCGCCACAACGAACGGAGCACTGCCCACATGCCGAGCTACAACCCGAAAGTCATCGAGCCGCGCTGGCAGAAGCTCTGGGAGGACGCCAAGACGTTCCGTACTCCCGACGTCTCCGACAAGCCGAAGTACTACATTCTCGATATGTTCCCCTATCCGTCCGGCTCCGGTCTGCACGTCGGCCATCCCGAAGGTTACACCGCCACCGACATCCTCGCCCGCTACAAACGCATGCGCGGCTTCAACGTCCTGCATCCCATGGGCTGGGACGCGTTCGGACTGCCTGCCGAACAGTACGCCATCCAGACCGGCACGCATCCCGCCGTCACGACGCAAAACAACATCAACACCTTCCGCCGGCAGATCAAGATGCTCGGCTTCAGCTACGACTGGGACCGCGAAGTCGATACCACCGATCCCGCGTACTTCAAGTGGACGCAGTGGATCTTTCTGGTGCTGTTCGACACCTGGTATGACGACGTGCAAAAAAAAGGGAGGCCGATCAGCGAATTGCCGATCCCCGCGGACGTGAAGAGCAACGACGCAATTTGCAGATATCGCGACAGCAAGCGGCTCGCCTATCAGGCGGAAGTCCCGGTCAACTGGTGTCCCGAACTCGGCACCGTGCTCGCCAACGAGGAAGTCATCGACGGCAAGTCCGAGCGCGGCGGGCATCCCGTCGTCCGCATGCCGCTCAAGCAGTGGATGCTGCGGATCACCGATTACGCCGAACGGCTGCTCGACGACCTGGAGTCGGTCGATTGGCCTCACGCGATCAAGGAGCAGCAACGCAACTGGATCGGCCGCACCGAAGGGGCGGAGGTCGATTTCGAGGTCGCGCCATCGCCGCGCTGGACGGGCAAGGCCCCCCGGATTCGCGTGTTCACGACCCGGCCCGACACGCTGTTCGGCGCCACCTACATGGTGCTGGCCCCGGAGCACGCGCTGGTGGCCACGCTGACAACGCCCGGGCAATTCAAGGAAGTCGAAGCGTACAAGAAGGATGCCGCTTCCAAGAGCGACCTGGAGCGCACCGAACTTGCCAAGAAGAAGACCGGCGTCTTCACGGGCTCCTTCGCCATCAACCCGGTCAACAGCGAGTCGATCCCGATCTGGATTGCCGACTATGTCCTGGTCAGCTACGGCACCGGCGCGATCATGGCGGTGCCCGCCCACGATCAGCGCGACTTCGAGTTCGCCCGCCTGTTCAAGCTGCCGATCAAGCCCGTCGTGCTGCCTCCCAAGCAATGGTTTGAGCAGACGGCCGTTTACCAGACGCTCTACAAGCTGTGTACGGATCCGGCGTATACCGTCACGCTCGCCGGCGGCACGAATCCCAAGGTTGCGACGCTCTCGCCGGAGGAAGCCGCCGTCGTGGGCCGCATGACCCCGATGATCATGGCCGGCAAAGTCAGCCCGCACGCGATGATCGAGGAGATGTATCGCCACTCGATCATGATGTTCAGCGAGTGCTTCGCCGACGAGGGGGTCGCCATCAACTCCGCCTCGTTCAACGGCAAGACGACGACCGAGTTCAAGAAGCAGATCACCGCCTGGCTGACCAAGGAAGGGCGCGGCAAGCGCAAGATCAACTACAAGCTGCGCGACTGGCTGTTCAGCCGGCAGCGTTACTGGGGCGAGCCGTTCCCGATCCTGCACGAACTCGATGCGTCGGGCAAGCCGACCGGCGCGATCGAGGCGGTGGCGATCAGCGAGCTGCCGCTGCGTCTGCCCGAGCTGGCGGATTACAAGCCGACGGGCAACCCCGAGCCGCCGCTGGCGAAGGCGAAAGCCTGGCTGCAGGTTGAGCGTAACGGCAAGCGCTATCGGCGCGAGACCAACACGATGCCGCAGTGGGCGGGCTCATGCTGGTACTACCTGCGCTACATCGATGCGAAAAACGACAAGGCATTCTGCGACCCGGCCAAGCTCAAGCAATGGCTGCCGGTCGATCTCTACGTCGGCGGGGCGGAACACGCGGTGCTGCATCTGCTCTACTCGCGCTTCTGGCACAAGGCGCTTTTCGATCGCGGCCACGTGCCGTGCGCCGAGCCGTTCCAGAAACTCGTCAACCAGGGCATGATCCTGGGTGAGACGCGCTACTATTCCGGCGACACTTTCTACACCGAAGAAGAGATCGTCGCGGAAGGCGGCAAGTACTTCAAGAAGGATGATCGCAGCATCGAATTGACTGCCCGCGCCGACAAGATGTCCAAGAGCCGAGGCAACGTCATCAATCCCGATGATGTCGTCAACGAGTATGGCGCGGACGCTTTGCGGCTCTACGAGATGTTCATGGGTCCGCTCGAAGCGACCAAACCGTGGAGCATGCGCGGCGTCGAAGGCGTGTACCGCTTCCTCAATCGCGTCTGGCGGCTTATCATTGACGATCGGCACGAAAACGTCAAGCTGCTCGACGCCGTGCAGGATGTCGAACCGGACAAGGACACGCTGCGCATCCTGCACCTGACGATCCAGCGCGTCACCGACGATCTGGACTCGATGTCGTTCAACACGGCGATCTCGGCAATGATGGAGCTGTCGAACCACCTCACCAAGCAGACGGCGCGCTCGAAGAGCGTGCTCAGGACGTTCGTCCTGCTGCTGAGTCCCTTCGCACCGCACCTGGCGGAGGAACTCTGGGCAGCGCTGCACGGACGAGCCGAGCGCGTAAGCGACCGGAGTCTGGCTTACGAGCCGTGGCCCGGCTACGACGCCAGCCTGCTGAAAGCCGACACGATCGAGGTGCCGGTGCAGATCAACGGCAAGGTGAAGGCGAAGCTGACGGTCGCCGCCGACATCAGCAAGGAGGCGCTGGAGCAAGCCGTCCGCAGCGACGAGAGGGTGAAGGGCTTGCTCGAAGGCAAGACGATCAAGAAGGCGATCGTGGTGCCGGGGAAGCTGGTGAACCTCGTCGTCGG
>JACQFG010000322.1 GCA_016200155.1 Planctomycetota bacterium
GACCGCTTCATGTTCAAGATCTTCGTCAAGTACCCGAACTTCAAGGAAGAGTTCGACATCGCCCGCCGCACGACAACGTCGACGCAAGAAGAGATCAAGGCCGTGCTGTCGGGCGACCAGATTCTCGAGCTGCAGCGCCTGGTCCGCCGCGTGCCGGTGACCGACCATGTCCTGCACTATACGCTGGCGCTGGTTCGCCAGACGCGCCTGGGCGAACCCGGCGCGCCGAAGTTCATCAAGGAATGGCTGTCCTGGGGCGCCGGTCCGCGTGCCACGCAATACCTCATCCTCGGCGGCAAGGCGCGGGCGCTGCTGAAAGGCCGCACGCACGTGCAGACCGAGGACATCCAGGCGCTGGCGCTCCCCGTGCTGCGCCATCGCATTCTGACCAACTTCACCGCGGCGTCCGAAGGCATCTCGACCGACAAGGTCATCGAGCGCCTCTTGCGCGACACGCCGGCCAAGGAAGGCGAGCTGACCCGCGACGAGCGGTTCAAGAAGATCTTCGCCTCGTAAATTCGATCGGCCGCTTGCGGCTTAGCGTTCGCGTGAGACTCCGCGAACGCTAAGCCGCAAGCGGCACAACACCCACTGAGATTCGCACCGTGGCACGAAAATCCGACGATCCGCGTCGTTTCCTTCATCCGGATACGATCGCCCGCATCTCCCAGCTCGACCTGCGCGCCAAGCAGGTCGTCACGGGCTTTATCTCCGGCATGCACCGCAGCCCGTTCTTCGGCCATTCGGTCGAGTTCGTCCAGCACCGCGATTACACGCCCGGCGACGACATCCGCCACCTCGACTGGAAAGTCTGGTCCAAGACCGACAAGTTCTACATCAAGCAGTACGAGGCCGAGACCAACCTGCGCTGCCAGCTCGTCGTCGATGTGTCGAACTCGATGCACTACGGCAACGGCTCGCTCAACAAGTACAACTACGGCTGCACGGTGGCCGCGTCGCTGGCGTACATGCTGCTGCACCAGCAGGATGCGGTCGGGCTGATCACCTTCGACGAGGACGTGCGCCAGGTGATCCCGTCGCGCAGCTCGCACAACCACATCGACGCGCTCACCAAGGCGATGGACGTGAGCCGGCCGCGCGACAAGACCGATATCGATAAGATCATCCGCCGCGTCGCGGAAAACATCCCGACGCGGAGCATGGTGATCCTCATCTCCGATATCTTCGTCGATCGCGAGGCATTCTTCCGCGGCATGGAGATGCTGCGGCACGGCCGGCACGACATCCTCGTGTTCCACGTCATGGACCAGGAGGAGCTGACGTTCCCGTTCGCCGGCACGACGCGCTTCGAGGACCTCGAAGGCCCCGACGTCATCACCTGCGATCCGCGCGCCATGCGGCAAGGTTACATCGAAGTCGTCGAGGAATACTTGACCGAGGTCCGCCGCGGCTGCGCTCGCAAGGGCATCGATTACCAGATGATCAGCACGAAGGATTATCTCGACGCCGCCCTGTCGAAGTTTCTGCATCACCGTGAGGCCATGGCGAAGGCGCCGGCGAAGTCTCAAGGATCCGCGTGATTATTCGCCGCTTGCGGCTTAGCGTTCGCGCGGCCCCGTGCGAACGCTAAGCCGCAAGCGGCACAAGGGTTTGTCCAATGATAGCTGCCTTGTTTCTCAATCCCGCGTTTCTCCTCGTCGCGGCGGCGCTCGTCAGCGTGCCGATCATCATCCATTTGATCAACCGCATGCGCTTCAAGCGCATTCGCTGGGCGGCAATGGAGTTCCTGCTCAAGGCCCAGAAACGCACGCGCCGCCGGCTCATCATCGAACAATTGATTCTGCTCGCGCTGCGCTGCACCCTCATCGCCCTGCTCGGTCTGCTCGTCCTCCAATTTGTCGGCTGCGGCGAAGGCAACCTCGGCGGCAAACCCAATATCCATATCGCCATCCTCGACGACACGCTCTCCATGCAGGACGCCTGCTGGAAGAACCCCGACGGCACGCCCAAGACCTGCTTCGACGTCGCCAAGAAGGACTTCCTGGTCAAGAAGATCGGCAAGGGCCTCGCCGCCAGCAAGACCAACGACCAGCTCATCGTCCTGGTGCTCTCGCGCGTCGGCGAGCCGGGCTACGAGCCGAAGGCCTATCAAAACCTCAACGACTCGAACAAGTTCAAGGAGTTCGAATCGGAGATCAACGAGCTGCAGCCGAGCGCGATGCACGTCGACATGACGCACGGCATCAAGGCGGCTGCCAAGATCATCGGCGAGAAGGCCCAGAACCGCGCGTCGCTGCACATCCTGAGCGACTATCGCCACATCGACTGGAGCGGCAAGAACGGCGAGAAGCTCACCAACGAGCTGCTGGAGCTGGTCCGGGCCAACAAGGAAATGAAGATTCGCCCGATCGACACCGTGTCGCCGCCACGCGCCGCCGCCCAGGGAGGTTACCCGCCCTCGCGTGACAACGTCGGCATCACCGAGATTCGGCCCGACGCCCGCATCGTCGGCCACAAGATCCCCGTGCGCTTCACGGTCAGCATCCATAACTTCAGCGGCAAGCAGGTCGAGGCGGAACTCGCCGTTCGCAACGAGGTCACCGGCAACGATCTGCTTGAGGTCAATCCCTACATTCGCCCCAAGAACCCGATCAAGCTCCCCCCGAACGAAACGACAACTGTCGTCTTCGATTACGGCAGCACGCGCGAGGGCCAGCAGACCTTCTTCAAAGATCACGAGTTGAAGGACGGCGCAGCCAAATTTGCCCATCTCTCTGTGCGGCTCACCAACGCCCAGAAGCTGCCGCTCGAAAACGATGGCCTGCTCGAAGACAACACCCGCCACGTCGTCGTCGAGGTCCGCGAACAGGTGCCGATCCTCGTCGTCGACGGCAACGGCGCCAACAGCCGCTCGAAGAAGGACTTGCAGCTCCGCGAGATGAACGACACCAAGGACTCGTACATCCTCGAACGCGCCCTGGGCTCCGTGCCCGGCGCCAGCTACAAGGTCGTCTTCGGCGACGAGCTGCCCGGCTGCTCGGGCGATGCCACCAAGGCCCTCGAACGGCTCGACCTCAACCAGTATCCGACGATCTACATCGTCAACGTGCAAACCCTCAAGCCCAAGCAAATCTCAAACCTGGAGAGCTACGTCCGCGAAGGCGGCGGGGTCGCGTTCTACATGGGGCCGCTCGTCAACGCCAAGGAGTACAACGAAAAGCTGTATCGCAAGGGCGAAGGCGTCTTCCCGGTGCCGCTCAAGACGCCTTACTACCCGGCGTTCGGCGAGCCGGAAATCCCGACCAAGAAGGACAACGACACCTTCGAGCTTTTGACGCGCGAGGACCTGTACGGCGGGCAGTTGCAGAACCTGCCGATCTTCAGCGAGATCTTCGAGACGCCGGCGATGCGCGAACCGCTCGGGAACTTGCCGATCCATCGTTACTTCAAGGTCGACGGCAACCTGCGCGTGGGCAAGGCGAAGGAGCTGGCGACGCTGCCCAACGACCAGGCGGCCACGAGCTTTGACGAACGCGCGGTCACGATCACCAAGAATGGGCAGAACGTCATTGCCGTTCTGGCCAACCCGGAGTTCAAGAAATATCGCGCCCAGCTCGACAAGCACATGATGGAAATCCGCGAAAAGGCACGTCCGCAGGCCGGCGCCCCGGTCAAAGCCTACC
>JACQFG010000025.1 GCA_016200155.1 Planctomycetota bacterium
AGGTTGATCATCTCGCCCGCATGTCGGCCGACGATCGTGGCGCCGACGATCTTGTCGGTTCCCTGGCGCACGAAAACCTTGACGAACCCGACCGCATCGCCGTCAATGACCGCGCGATCGACGTGCTGGAATTCTTGCACGAACGTGTCGATTGCCACGCCGGCCTCATGAGCACCCCGTTCGTCCATGCCGACGGCGGCCAGTTCCGGATCGGTGTACAGGCAGCGTGGAATCACCAGTCGGCTCGCCCTGGCCCGGCCATGAAAGAGGGCGTTCTGCACCACGATGCGCGCCTGCGCATCGGCGGCGTGCGTGAAGCGCACAAGGCTGCACACATCACCGGCCGCGAAGATTCGGCGGTTGCTGGTTTGCAGCCGATCGTTCACCTGAACGCCCGCGCCCGCGCTCGCCGTGACCTGGGCAGCGTCGAGGCCGAGATTCTCGATGTTCGGAGCACGCCCCGCGGCAACGAGGATCGCATCGACCTCCACCGTTCGCGCTGGCTCGTTCCGCCGATCGATCGTCAGGATGCGGACGTTGTCCTTGACGTCAACGCGAAGAACGCGCGTGAGCGTGCCGATCGCAACGCCGTCGCTCTCGAGTGCTTGCCGGACGATCTGGGCGTTGTCGCGCATTTCGCGATGGAGGATCTGCTCGTTGGTTTCGAGAAGCGTGACGCGCGACCCGAACCGGGCGAACGCCTGAGCCAGCTCACAGCCGACGGCCCCGCCGCCGACGATCGCGAGCCGGCCCGGCAGACTCGTCAGCGTGAAGATCGTTTCGTTGGTGAGATAACCGGCCTCGGCGAGGCCCGCAATCGCCGGAACGCTGGGCCTCGTTCCCGTGGCGATGACGGCCCGGCGAAAACGCAGCGCCCTGGCGCCGACCGACAGGGAATCCGTCCCGGTAAACTGTGCGGCGCCAAGGAAGACGTCCACACCGAGATCGCGCAGACGCTGGGCCGAATCGTTGGGCGCCAGGTCTGCGCGCAGCCGCCTCATGCGTTCCATGACGGCAGCGAAGTTGACGCGAACTTCGCCGCCCAGCTCAACGCCGAACTCGTGAGCGCGGCGCACCTCGGCGGCTGCCCGTGCGGCACGCAGCAGCGCCTTGGACGGCACACAGCCGAAGTTGAGGCAATCGCCTCCCAGAAAACGACTTTCGATGAGGGCAACCTTGGCCCCGAGTGCCGCCGCCCCGACGGCACTGACGAGTCCCGCGGTGCCACCGCCGATCACGACCAGGTGATAGCGCGCCTTCGGCTCCGGATTGACCCACGCGGGCGGCTGAACGGCCGTCAGCAAGCGCTGATCGTGAGCGTCGAGCGGCGCAAGGAAATTGTCGGACATGGGAGCCTCATCAGCGAGCCGCGGGGTTTATCCGCGTGGAACTCCGCTCCACGGGGATAAATCCCGGGGCTCGCTGGCCCGTTCACTTCTCCTGCACGACAGGGTTGCGCAGCACGCCGAGGCCTTCGATCTCCACCTCGGCGACGTCGCCATCCTTCAGGTACACCGGCGGCTTGCGGGCCACGCCGACGCCCGGCGGCGTCCCCGTGTAGATCACGTCCCCCGGCTCCACCGTGAACACCGTCGAAAGATAGACAAGCAGTTCCGCGACGCCGAAGATCATCTGATTGGTCGTGCTGTTCTGCATGACGTTGCCATTGAGCCGCAGCGAGATCTTCAAGTTCTGCGGGCTCGGCACCTCATCTTTCGTCACGAGAACGGGCCCCATGGGAGCAAAGGTGTCGAAGGTCTTGCCGACCATCCACTGCTTGCCGTCTTTGCGGAGCTGCCAGTCGCGCGCGGAGACGTCATGACCGACGGAATAGCCGGCGACATGATCGAGGGCGTTCTGCAAGGTGAGATGCCGGCCCTTCTTGCCGACGACGATGACGAACTCGGCTTCGTAATCGACCTCCTGGCTCACCCTGGGCAGGACGATGTTGTCGCCGTGCCCGATGAGGGCCGTCGCGTACTTGCTGAAGAGCACAGGATCCTTGGGAATCGGCGATCCACTCTCGGCCGCGTGATCCTTGTAGTTGAGGCCGATGCACACGATCTTGCGCGGATCGACGACCGGTGCATGGAATTTGACCTGGCCCGCGGGCGTCTTGACCGCCTTGGGCCGATCCGCGAGCGCCGCGACCGCGCGCAGCACGTCGGCCCCGCCTTCGAGAATCTGCCGAACATTTCCTGGCAAGTTCGGCTCGGTGCCATGAATATCGAGAAAGGAATCGCCGACCTGCAGCGCCGCCCGCGGGCCCGCCCAGGTCTGGATGGTCGCTAAACGCATGATGCCTCTAGGGGTTGAGTTGCCGCGAACCTTCGCCGGAAGGCCAACGTCCCTAGAGTATCGGTCCGAGCGGTGCCGGCAAGTTTTTTCCGGTTTCGCGTCGATCAATCTTGCAGAGGTTGCGATAGATTGCTATCAAAAATCATGTGCCTCGAGCAGTACGGACCACCAATCCCCGATAGCTCAATGGTAGAGCGAGCGGCTGTTAACCGCTAGGTTCTAGGTTCGAGTCCTAGTCGGGGAGCTTGAGTTTCTTCGGGAACCGTAGACTTAGAAGCCTCTGTGAAAAGGACTTGCGTCGATGAGATGCAAGTCCTTTTTTGTTGACCCATCCCTTTTTGGGGACGAATTGGGGACAGCGTTGACCTTGCGTTGCCTTTATGTCGCTGGATTCGGGCCTGCCCCGATTTACGATGGCGACGGAGGTTTCCCATGGCTTCGCTTGAGTTCCGGTCCAATGCCTACCGTATCGTGTTCCGCTTTCGCGGCAAGAAATTCCAATGCCCTCTGAAAACCGAGGACCGCAAGGAAGCGGAAGGCTGCCAGGCCCGCCTCGATGAAAACCTGCGTCTCTTGCAGCGCGGCAGGCTCGTCCTTCCCCCGGAGGCGGACCTTCCCACGTTTCTCCTTTCCGATGGCCGCGTCAGTGAGAAGCCCAAGCTCCCCGACGCCCCTTTGACCCTGGAGGAGTTGGCCAAGCAATACGCGGAGCTTCATTCCAACGGAGCTTTAGAATCGAATTCCCTGGAGACGGTCAAGATCCACCTGCGTCATTTTTCGCGAACCTTCGGCAAGGATTTTCCTGTCGGCCGACTGAAGCAAGCCGAACTCCAACGCCACGTCACCAAGCGTGCCAAGGAAGACGGCATCCGCAAACAAAAACTCAGCCCCGTCACCCTGCGAAAAGAAATCAGTAGCTTTCGGGCGGTTTGGAATTGGGGCGTCCGCGCTGGGTTACTGACGGGTTCTTTCCCCGACAAGGGCTTGGTTTATCCGAAGACCGAGGAAAAGCCGCCCTTCCAAACCTGGGAAGAGATTGAACGGCAACTCGCACGTTGCAAAATGACTTCTGCTCAAGAGCGCGAATTGTGGGATTGCCTCTTCCTTACGGTCCCTCAGATCCAAGAATTGCTCACATTCGTCCAGAAACAACCGTTGCCCGCCTACGTTTATCCGATGTTTTGTTTTGCGGCTTTTACCGGATCCCGGCGAAGCGAGATGCTTCGTTCGCGCTTGTCCGACATTGACTTCGAGGGCAAGAAAATCCTCATCCGCGAAAAGAAACGGACCAGGGGCCACCGCACCAGCCGGCACGCCCCGCTTTCGCCATGCCTGGCAACGGCTCTTCAGAACTGGCTTGCAAACCATCCGCGCGCGCTCGAAACTTTTTGTCAGGCAGCCGGCGGTCCAAAGCAAGAGGCGCTTCCATTTGCTCCGAACCAGGCCAACGACATTTTCCGCCAGGCCGTGCAGGGCAGCAAGTGGGCAAAACTGCGAGGTTGGCACGTCTTCCGCCATTCGTTTGCGTCAAACTGTGCAGCCAAAGGTATCGATCAGCGTCTCATCGACGCTTGGATGGGACATCAAACTGAAGAAATGCGGAAACGCTATCGACACCTCATCCCAAACCTGGAGCAAGCAGCCATCCTCACCGTGTTCAGTGTGCCTTCCGCGGGTTGAGTTTTTGGCCCTACTAAGCGAAAGAAACCAAGGATGGTGAGGAAGGGGAGGGAGCAGCCCTCCACATCACCTTTCGCACGGGAAAACCATTTGATAGTTTAGTCCAATAGGCCAAGAGACAATCGTCGGTAATTTTGTCGTCATCCGTCAACCAATGAAAGAGTATGCAGGATCAATGAATCTCCACGAACTGAACGATCTGGCACTGCGAGGCGAATCGGAGCTGGTCGAATTCAAGGCGACCACCGGCCAACGCTCTGAAGCCATGCGGACCGTCTGCGCCATGCTGAACGGGCTTGGCGGCTTCGTCGTTTTCGGCATCACTCCGCAAGGCAAAGTCGTCGGCCAGACCGTTGCCACATCCACCTTGGAGAGCATCCATAACGAACTCCGGCAGATCGAACCGCCGGTGTTCCCCGAAGTCGAAACGATTCCGCTGCCATCCGGACAAGCGGTCATCGTGCTTCACGTCCCAGGAGGCGGCGGGCCGTTCACCTACACGGGTCGTTCCTATCTCCGAAACGGACCCACCACAGTGACGATGCCGCAGCCGCTCTACGAGCGGAAGCTCCTCGAACGCATGCACGCGACCAGCCGCTGGGAAAATCTTCCCGCGACTGGCGTCTCAATAGACGACCTCGACCATTCTGAGATCATCCGAACCGTTGAGGAGTCCATCCGGCGGCAGCGCCTGGAGGAACCTGCCACGCGGAACATCGAAGAACTGCTCGTGGGCCTGGGCCTTTTTCGTGACGGTGCGCTGCTCAATGCGTCTGCTGTTCTCTTCGGCAAACCGGCCATGCTTCAGACTCGCTTTCCCCATTGCCTGCTCCGCACGGCCCGGTTTCGCGGCCGCGACAAAACTGAATTCCTCGACAATCGCCAGGACATTGGCAATACCTTCGATCTTTTCCAGCGTGCCCAGCGTTTCTTTCGCGACCATCTTCCCGTCGCCGGACGCATTGTCCCAGGCGTCTTTGAACGCATCGACGAGCCGCTTTATCCCCCTGACGCCCTTCGCGAGGCCATCGCCAATGCCCTCTGCCACCGCGATTACGGTATCGGAGGCGGCATCAGCATCGCCATTTACGATGACCGTCTGGAAATCAGCAGCACCGGAATTTTGCCTTTCGGTCTCACACCTGCCGATCTTTTCCGGCCCCATCCGTCGCGCCCCTGGAACCTACTCATCGCCCAAACTTTCTACCGCCGCGGCATCATTGAGGCCTGGGGGCGCGGTACGTTAAAGATGGCCGCGTTGATGGAACAAGCTGGCCTACCATCACCGGAATACGAAGTGGTTGCCGGCGAAGTATTGGTGCGGTTTCGCAACAATGCTGCACAACGGCCTACTGCATCCGTCATGCTTCCCGATCGAATACTTGTCGTCCTTCGGGAGCACGGATCGTGTTCCATTTCCGAAGTCGTTGCCCATTTGGGAACAGGTGCTTCGAGGAGGACCGTGCAAGGCGCTTTGCGCCAGCTTGCGGCCAAGGGATCGGCCCATTCTTCGGGAAAGGGCCGCGCTGTTCGCTGGTCGCTGGGTCCACCCAAGGTGTAATTGCGCATAATCGCGCAGAAATCGCGCAGAATTGCGCAAGTCAGCATGTAATAGCTCGATTAAGCTCAACTTGGCTCATGAATTGGTGCATTTCATTTGCGTCAAACTCCTGATTCATCCTGCTTTCCGCTGACCATGCGCGTGCCGACGCTCCGCAACGCAAATCTGTTTCCCGGAACAAGCCTCAGGTGAAGGCCGCTACTTGCCGCTACTTGGGCTTCGACTTGGGCCTCAACTTGGGCCCCAGTGGAGGCCCCAGTCGAGCTTTTAGAATGGGGATTGATTGCGGCTCAATCTCCCGAAGGCCGGGAACCTCTCGGATGACAACCACGGCCCCGCAAGGGATGGCAGGGTTGCCGAAGCAACCCTGCTCATCCGCACGGTCACCCGCCTCGGCGCTCGGGGTCGCTCCCCAGCGTTGCCCCTATCCTCCGAGCGGGCGAGTTCTTGACTACCATCGAACGCTGGCGATTTCAAATCGGATTCGTTCCGTCGGTGTTAGCAACGCCCGCACCTGGGTTTAGCGCTTTCGGGACCATGCGGATGGGGTGGTTTGTCGGGGCCTTGCGGTTGTGCTACGTTGGGTCCGGCCTTTCGAAGTAGTTCTTTCGATTTGTCCCCGTGTAGAAGCTTTCATCACCCGCTCAGCCGGATTGTTCGGGCTGAGGAGCGGTGATGCCAGAAGGTTTCGTCCTCCGTGTGCAGCGTGGCCGGCCGGCGTTCTGTCCTGTGCAGGCGCAGGCCGGCTTCGTTGTCATTGACCACGCGGAGGACACCCCATGACCACCGAATCGGAAGTAAGTTCAGCCACCGCCGTCCCGCTCTCGCGGGCGGAAAAGGAAAAGCTGCTCACGCAAATGTACAGACTCTCGCACTGGATCGACCTGATCCGGCTCTTTGGCTATCAGACTCTGCCAATGGCCCAGGCCCGCGAGGCAATCAAACCGTTGGCCGAGAAGTATGGCAAAGAACCGGTTGCCAGTGCGTGCGAAACAATGGTCGAAATTTCCACTCAGGGCCAGGAGGCGTTTGCCCGGCTCAAGCCCCATATACGTCGGATGTCGTTTCAGATTCTCGGCCCAGAGCCCACACCCAATGGCACGGTTGACACGGTTGCTTCCGCGCCGCCGGCTCCGAGCCCACAAGCAGAAGCGGAACGACCTCGACAGACCAAAAAGAGAAAGCCAAAAGCACCTGATCTGCCTCCGGCGCCAACGACGACGCCGGCGGAAAAGCAATCGTCGCCGGAGGCCCTCGGCACAATCATGCAGCAATATCACGCGGCCAAGGAACGTCATCCCGATATGCTGCTGCTTTTTCGCATGGGGGACTTCTTTGAGTTGTTTGGACAGGACGCGGAGACGGCCCACAAGCTGCTTGGCCTGACGTTAACCACGCGCGACCGGACGCTCACGATGGCTGGCTTCCCGCACCATCAACTAGAAGTCTATCTCCACAACCTGCTGAAGGAAGGTCAGCGCGTTGCGATTTGCGAGCCAGTGGAGGAGTCACTCGCCCGCGGTCCGATTCGCCGCGAGGTCACTCGCGTCGTCACCCCCGGCAGCATGATTGAGGATGACAAGTCCGATGCCGCGCAATCGCCGGAAGAAAAGTCGGATGCGAGTGCTCGGCCCGTCCGACAACCGCGTCACTTCGTGCTCAAGGAATTCGAGAAGTGGTTGACCGAGGCAGGCTTGGCGTTCGTCGCCGTGGCCGACGTTCGCCGCACGACGCCGGCGGTCGCGCCGCATGTCGCCGCTCTGGATTTCATCGTATTGCGGGCTGACGAGAAACTTCTCGTTACCGTGCGCCCCCGGCTGCAAGCGAAACACTTCAACGCCATGCGCGAGTTGCAGACCTTGTTCGGCACCGAATACAAACCCGTGCGTATTTGGCCCACCGAGGGCCCGGACGGGTGGAATTGGCCAGAATGCTCCGTTGACTTTTCGTTGGCCGAGTCCGCCTGAGACTGTCGGTCGCTTCGTTTTCCTTGCCCACATTTCCGCTCCATTGCACCCTCACGACGAAAGGAGACTCCATGGACCCCCAGACCACCTGGGAACAATTGCTCGCCGCCTACGCGGAGGGCGACTGGGACACCGTCGAGCAACGTGTCACCGATCTGACCGCTTGGCTCGACCGTGACGGGTTCCCGCCCAGCATCCTCAATCACGCTGGCCTCGATCCCGATTGGAACCGTGCGCTCGCCCGTGCCGGCTGCGCTCACGCGTTGGGAGTGCTGCACGACCAGTGGCGCGTTCAGGGATCGGCGTTTCCGCCGTGATCGCTCCGAGTCAATCGCCTCACTATTTCCTACCCCGTTTCACGAAAGGAAGGTCTTTCCATGGCAGTCAAGAACAGTCCGCAGAAACCGCCGGCGCCGGCGTCCGAGAACGGTAAGCAGCGCCCGGCCCACGAGGTCCGCCTCGGCCGCATCAAGGCCACGATCTGGGCCAACCAGGGCGACAACGGCACCTGGTACAACGTCACCCTGTCCCGCAGTTACAAGGACGGCGACGAATGGAAATCGTCATCGAGCTTCGGCCGCGACGAGTTGTTGACCGTCGCCAAGGCTGCGGACCTGGCCAATACCTGGATTCACAGCCAGAGCCAGGCGCCTGCCAGTAATGGCGATGGAGGACATGAGGGACAGGGAGAGGACATTCCGTACTGATCCAAGCCGCGGACACTCATTGGTCATGATGACCATGGGCGTCCGCCCATTTCACCGCAAGGACATGCCATGCTGTATGCACTATCGTTCGCTACGGAGTTTTTCTGGGGAACAGTGCCGATCGAAAAGATGAAGCCAAGTCCGCGACCAACCGGCGTGTACCAGGCACTTTTGAGCCTCCCGTACGACCAGTGGGCCGAGCTGGCGCGCGATGTATTCAACTGCCATCCCGACAACCTCGATGTCGAGACCATTCTTGACAAGGTCCTGGAGACCGACACGTGCGAGAATCTCGATCCTCCGGTCCGGGTCCACATTGATCCAGAGGGCTGGTACTCGATCCTCGTCTACGAGGAGAAACCATGACCGTCAAAGAAACGCTGGTCGAGGCCCTGCGCGCGGAAGGTTGGGGATTCATCGAGGCCTGTGAGAATGCGGAACGCGTGATCGAGGAATTCATGGCTCGTCGGACCAGAAAACCATCGTCCACACGGCCATGCGGACCTTTGTTCTTAGCAAGAGTGGTTCGGTCCTCAAGCCGGGCTGCAGAAATTGCGGCTCATCTTGTGGCGTCCCAGGCTGCGAAATCTGTAGAGGCCAAACCCTATGTTCAAAATGCAAAAGGAGCGACCGATGAAAGTGTCACTGAAAGACGGTTCCTGCCGAGTCTGCGGCGGCGAACTCACGATTGTCAACGCGGACGATTCCGCTCTGGAAGTTGAATGCGAATGCGGAGAATCCTATCTTGTCGCGACCGACGCCTTCAACGATGGCGGCATGACCTACTACGTCGGCTTCCTGTCCGAGCAGATGAAATGCGACGACGCCACCTGAGGGTAGGCGCCCACGACGGCGAATCCACCCGTGCGGTGCAGGTTGTTTCACAAGCCCTTGGGTCGCGAGGCTCTGGGGCTTTTCTTCTGAAGGTTCTGGCATCCCCTTCTCGCTCATTCCCGTTGACAGACCAACCATCGACAGACTACTTCTCCCCCGTTCGATGTAGGGAGTACACTTTTCCCATCTC
>JACQFG010000323.1 GCA_016200155.1 Planctomycetota bacterium
ACATCGACCTCTTCGAGCGTGTTGTACATGGCGAAAGATGCGCGCGCGGTGCCGGGGATGCCGAACCGCTCCATTAGCGGCTGGCAGCAATGATGCCCGGTGCGAACCGCCACACCTTGCAAATCGAGCTGCGTGCCGACGTCTAGCGCCGACATGCCATCGACGAGGAACGACAGGACGCCCGCTTTTTCTTTCGCCGTGCCGATGAGGCGCACGCCGGGGATGGCCGACAGGCGTTCGGTCGCATGGGCGAGCAGCTTGTGCTCATGCTCGGCGATCGAATCGCGACCGATCCGCTCGACGTAATCGACGGCGGCCGCCAGGCCGATCGCCCCGGCGATGTTCGGTGTGCCGGCTTCGAACTTGTAGGGCAGCTCGTTCCAGGTTGTCTTGGCGAAGCTGACATAGCTGATCATGTCGCCGCCGGTCTGGTACGGCGGCATCAGCTCGAGGTGTCGCGGCTTGCCGTACAGCCCGCCGATGCCGGTCGGCCCATAAACCTTGTGCCCGGAGAAGACATAGAAGTCGCAGTCGAGCGCTTGCACATCGATGCGCAGGTGCGGCACAGCCTGGGCGCCGTCGATGACGACATAGACGCCATGCTTGTGAGCGAGGTCGATGATCTTCTTGACCGGGTTGATCGTGCCCAGCGCGTTGGAAACATGCGCGACCGAGATGATCTTCGTTGCCGGATTGATCATCTTTTCCAGCTCGTCGAGCTGAAGCTCGCCGGTGTCATTGACCGGCACGACGCGCAGGTTGGCGTGCTTCTCCCAGCACAGGACTTGCCAGGGAACGATGTTGCTGTGATGCTCCAGCGCGGTGACGATCACCTCATCGCCGGCATGGACATGTACTCGGCCAAACGTTTGCGCGATGAGGTTGATCGCCTCGGTTGTGCCGCGCGTGAAGATCAGCTCGCGCAGGCATGGGGCGCCGATGAACTTTTGAATCTTGACGCGGGCATCTTCATACATCTCGGTCGCGCGTTCGCTCAGAGCATGGACGCCGCGATGGACGTTGGCGTGATCGTTTTCGTAGTAGCGCTTGATCGAGTCGATGACGGCGGCCGGCTTTTGCGACGACGCGGCGTTGTCAAGATAGACGAGCGGCTTGCCGTGGACTTTTTGGTGCAGGATCGGAAAGTCGGCGCGGACGCGCTCGACGTCGAACGACGTGCGTTTCATTTTCGGATCGGTCGTGGTGAGGATACTCATGTTCTGCTTCCTCGGTCCCAGGCTCTGCCTGGGACCGCACTACCGCGAGGCTCTGCCTCGCCGTTACGCGCCGCGAGGCAGAGCCTCGCGACAGTTGCGTCCCAGGCGGAGCCTGGGACGCAGATCAACGCACGATGCGCGCTTCCAATTCCTCGCGGATCGCCTCGATCCTGACGCGGTTGACAATGTCATTGGCGAAGGCGAACGTCAGCAGCCGCCGGGCCGCGTCGAGCGGGATGCCGCGCGATTGCAGGTAGAACAACTGCGCCGCGTCGAGCTGGCCGATCGTTGCGCCATGCGTGCACTTGACGTCGTCGGCGAAGATTTCGAGCTGCGGCTTCGTATTGATGGTCGCGTCGTCGGAGAGCAGCAGCACCTTGTTCGTCTGCTTGGCGTCGGTCTTCTGGGCATCCTTGCGCACCAAGATCTTGCCGTTGAAGACGCCGTGCGCTTTGTCGTCGAGGATGCCCTTGTAGAGTTCATGGCTCGCACAGTTCGGCTGCGCGTGATCGATAACGGTGAAGTTATCGATGTGCTGCTTGCCGCTTGCCAAGTAGAGGCCGTTAACGGTAGCCTCGGCGTGCTCGCCGTCGAAGCGCACGCGGACCTCGTTGCGCACCAGGGCGCCGCCGAGGGAGAGGTAGTGCGTCGTGAAGTTGCTGCGGGCGGCCATCACGATTTGCGTGTTGGCGATGTGATACGCGGTGGCGCTTTCGTCCTGGATTTTCACGTGATTGAGGACGGCGCCTGCGCCGACGGCGATTTCGGTGACGGCGTTGGTGAAATAGGTCCGCTCGCCAAGAAATCGCTCGATGACCAAGGCTTGCGCATTCTTGCCGATCCGGACCAACGAGCGCGGACTACCCACGCACGATTTGTCACCAGGGCGCGAGAGGTAAACAATTTCGATCGGATACTCCACGACCTTGCCGTCGGGCACAACAATCACGGCGCCGTCGGAAAGGAGGCTCGTGTTCAACGCAGTAAAAACGTTTTCCTTCTCCGCTGCAATCTGCCCGAGTTCCGGGACATCCACCTTGAGAAGATCGAGAGTGTGGGCGTAAATGTCGGGCTTGGCTGCAACGGATAGTGATCTCGCCAATCGGCCGTTGACAAAAGTCAATCGCATGCTGCCCGACACCGCCAGAGGAAGCTTTTCATGCCCCCCTCCCAAAACCTCATCGGCGATCCTGACCGATTTTCGTAATTCCGTCGGCAAGTCAAACGGCATTTCGAGGAGAGGTGCAATGCTAGTGAACCGCCAATCCTCCGCACGCGTCGTCGGCAACGGCAACGACGCAAATCGCTCCCGGGCCGCCTGGCGCAGCGCCCGATAGCGCGGCGATGCGTCGCGGTCAAAGTCGGCGAACAATTTCGTAAACGTCGTCTTGTCCATGATTCAAATAGCCCGCCATTTATGGCGGGTTCGCTGCGTGCCCCGCCATAAATGGCGGGCTATATGGTTAGACGGGCGCCATTCCCGCCTTGATCGGATCGTACCCATGTGCCTCCAGCTCCAGCGCCAGCTCCTTGCCACCGGTCTTGACAATGCGGCCCTCCGACAGCACGTGTACGAAATCGGGCACCAAATGCGTCAATAACCGCTGATGGTGCGTGATGACCACCATTGCACGCTCCTTCGAACGAAGGGCGTTGACGCCCTCGGCGACATTGCGCAAGGCGTCGATGTCGAGACCGGAATCGGTTTCATCCATGATGCACAGTTTTGGCTCCAGCACCGCCATCTGGAAAATCTCGTTGCGCTTTTTCTCGCCGCCGGAGAAGCCTTCGTTGACGGAACGCTTGAGCAAATCCTCCGGCATGTGCAGCACCTTCATTTTCGCGTTGACGATCTTGAGAAACGCGGCAGCATCAAGTTCCGGCTGGCCGCGATACTTCCGCACGGCGTTCAGAGCCGCGCGCAAGAAGTAGTTGGTCGCCACACCGGGGATTTCGATCGGATGCTGAAAGGCAAGAAAAACGCCTTCGCCGGCACGTTCTTCGGGGTCCATGTCGAGGAGGTTCTTGCCCTCGAAGAGGACTTCACCTTGCGTGACTTGGTAGGCGTCCTTGCCGGTGAGGACGCCGGCGAGGGTGCTCTTGCCGGAGCCGTTGGGCCCCATGATGGCATGGACTTCGCCGGCGTTGACGGTGAGGTTGATGCCGCGCAGGATATCCTTGTCGGCGACGCGGGCGTGGAGGTTGTGGATGGTTAGCATTTTCATGTCTTAAGCCACCTGATGTTTGCGACGAACCATTTTCTTCGCTCTCTTCGCTGTGTATTTTTTTGGCGTCGGCAACTCGCGTCCTTGCTCCTCGTAGAACTCGATCAAGGTTTGCATCACTTCCTTGGCGTGCTTGACCGCTTCTTTGTAGGTCGCGCCGTGCGTTTGCGGTTGAGGCCCGAATTCTGGAAGCATGACGAGATACGCTTGATCTTCCTCGGACCACTGGATTAGAACCGAATATTGCATCTTCATGCATTGCCTCCCGCTTCCGTCACGCTCCCTTACGTTTCACCTCGAGATGCTTCCCATTTTTAACGGCATTAACAACCGTGCTCGCTAGTTGCTCAAAGCCGCTCGCAACTCCGTGGGCGATGTCATGAGCAACCTTCTCGGCATCGTGTTCCAACAGCGAATCCTTGAAATCGTTTTTGTCCGCAAAATTGAGGTATGAGGCGATACCATTGTCAGCGGCGTGGGCAGCCATCTTGTGCTCATGCATCAACAGGTTTCGCACCCGCGCCCACCAAATACCGTGAGCAATCGTTCGCGCCACATCTTCGGCGTTTTCGTGGTAAATCATGTCTCCAACTTTGCGCTCCGTGAGCCGCCGGTAGGCGTCGGTTTCCTCACGGGCTTCATCCGCCGTAGCGCGGCCCGTCTTCCATACCAAGCGTTCAACGTAGCTCCAGAACTCCTCAATGAGTTCTTTGGGCAGGTCTCGTTTGGGCATCATTTCTCTTTTGCGCGTCATAGTTGCACCGTGTCAAACAGGGCCCCAAGAGTAGTGATCGGGATGTCCGCTTACGCCTTCGTGAATCAGCGCATTCAGTATTCTTATCCCGGCCGGGGTGTGAAAGCTGAATTGATCAGAATCATCCCTAGCGACGCGTTGTCGCCAAAAGGCCGCCACGGGTCCTGAAACCAAGTCGTACCACCCGCCGCCGACTTGGCCGGGTGGGCGACGGTGATCGGGAACCACATTGGGGAGACTTTGGCGGCAATGCTGCACCACGCTCCAGTAATCTTCATAATGGAAATCGCCAACTACAAACGCCAAACTCTTGAGCGTGTCCATGCCACGTTCGTGAACAGCCGGCCGTTTCTGAGCGGCGTAGCGACGCATTCGAAATCGCAGCTTCACCGCTCGATTAGGCAAGCCCGGATATTTCCGCTGCCAATCTTCTAGACGTCCCAACGCCCAGTGCTCAGCTTGGCGCTCAATTGTCGTCGTGTAGAACCCCCGCCCGAAATCCGTGTTTACGGCACAATGCGCAAGGCTGATCCCATGTTCAATACTGTCCTTGTCACGCTCCGTGCAGCCGTGCCATAAAACAACGTACTCACTACGCGGCGCATGCCACGACGGCGCTGGATTGTGGATCGCTGGTGCTGGAAAAGAAATTTTCGCCATGGCTCTACCCCACGCTCCCCTCCAGACTCACGCCCA
>JACQFG010000334.1 GCA_016200155.1 Planctomycetota bacterium
AGATCGTCACCAACGGCGTCTGGTATCAAGACGAACGTCAGCTGCAAAACGTCTTGACCGATTTACGCGACGCCGGCTTCACGGGCAAGCTTGGTCTCGGCGTCGACAAGTTCCACGGCATCCGCACGACTGACCTCGTCGCCTTTTGCAAGACCGCACGCAAGATCTTCGAGCGGGACAACATCCTGTCGCTGGCGTATGCGAGCCGCGATCCGCACATCGGGCTGGAGCCGGTCCACATGCTGGCGCGCGAACTCGACGCTGTCGTCGAGTGGTCCGATTTGCTTCATCGGTATCTTCTCGTATCTCCCGATCTGACGATGACGCTGAACTGGAACCACCTCGCCCCGGTTGAACGGGCCGAAAAGCTCGGCGCCGACTGGGACGGCTCATGGTTTCAAGAGGACTACTGCGAAGGCCCCGGCCAGGCGCTCATCGTCAACCCGCGCGGCGACGTCAAACCCTGCTGCGGCTTCGCCTCCGACCTCGATCAGCTCACCATTGGCAACATCTATACGGATAACGTCAAGCAGATCATCCAGCAGGGCCGCGACCATCCCTACGTCGGCAAGGTCTTCCGCGCAGGCCTGACCGCGATCCGCGCCGAGATCCTCGCGCGCGATCCCGACGCCCTGCCGGGGGCAACCTCGAACCATTGCTTCTTCTGCTGGTATGTGCTGACGCGCGGCCTTGCCGAGAATGTCGGCGGAGGAGGAGGGCAGGTCGGCAAATGGACTGGAACGCGGCCCAACTTCGAAGGCGAGTTGTTGCAGATCGGACGGTTGCGATAATTACAAAAGGCAGAAAAATCTTGGGTGAAAAATCAGAATGGCGTGGATCTGCTAACTTTGCATTCTCATAACTTTGCATTCTCATTTTTTACCCCCCATTTTTCTGCCATGCGCATTGATTCGTAGAGAATGAGCATGACCTTACTCCTAAGCGTCCAGAACCTCGCCAAGCGCTTCGGGCCGCGACCGTTGTTCACCGACCTGTCGCTCGATCTGCGCGCCGGCGAACGTCTCGGCCTCATCGGGCCCAACGGCTCGGGCAAATCGACGCTGCTCAAACTGCTGGCAGGCCGCGACGAGCCCGACGCCGGCACGCGCTCGCTACGGCGCGGCACCCGCGTCGGCTACCTTGCGCAAGACGACACGTTCCCCGCCGGCCTGACCGCGCGTGAGGTGCTGCTCGCCGCCCTCGCCGACGAACCGATCGAGGACTACGAACGCGAAACTCTCGCCGCGATCACGCTAACGCAGGTCGGCTTCACCGATCCCGATCAACGCGCCGACGTCCTCTCCGGCGGCTGGCGCAAGCGTCTGTCGCTCGCAAGGGAGTTGGTTCGCAATCCTGACCTGCTGCTGCTCGATGAACCGACCAACCATCTCGACCTGCCCGGCATCGTCTGGCTCGAACGTCTGCTTCGCGCGGCGCCGTTCGGCTACCTCGTCGCCACGCATGATCGCGCCTTCCTGCGCGCCGTCGCCGATGAAGTGATCGAGGTGAGCCGAGTGTATCCGGGCGGTTCCTTTCGCGCTCCGGGCAACTACGATGATTTCGCGGAGCGGCGCGAGGCGTTTCTCGAAGCGCAGGCCAAGCAGCAGGAATCGGTCGCCAACCAGGTGCGCCGCGAGACCGAATGGCTGGGCCGTAAGGCCGCCGCACGCACGCGCAAGGCCGGCTCGCGCATCGACGACGCCATGCAGCGCCGCGAAGAGCTGGCGGAGCTCCAGTATCGCAACGCCTCCACGGGCGCCGCCGGCATCGACTTCATCGCCACCGGCCGGCAGACGCGCAAGCTCCTCACCGTCGCCGGCATCGCCAAGGGATTCCCCGATCGGCCTCTGTTCAGCGGCATCGACTTGATGCTCACCCCCGGCACGAAGCTCGGCCTGCTCGGCCCCAACGGCAGCGGCAAGAGCATCCTCCTGCGCGTCCTCGCCGGCGAAGTCAGCCCCGACGCCGGCGCCGTCACGCGCGCCGAGGGCCTGCGCGTCGTCATGTTCGAACAGGGCCGGGCGTCGCTCGATCCCGCCCTGACGCTCCAGCGCGCCCTCTGCCCCAACGGCGACACCGTCATGTTCGGCGATCGCCCCTGGCACGTCGCCGCCTGGGCCAAGAAGTTCCTCTTCCCGCCCGAGCATCTCGACGTGCTCGTCGGCCAGCTCTCCGGCGGCGAGCAGGCCCGCGTCCGCATCGCCCAGTTGATGCTCCAGCCCGCCGACCTGCTCCTGCTCGATGAGCCGACCAACGACCTGGACATCCCGGCCCTGGAGGTCCTCGAAGACAACCTCGCCGACTTCGCCGGCGCCATCGTCCTGGTCAGCCACGATCGCACGCTGATGGACCGCCTATGCACCGAAGTCGTCGGCCTCGACGGCCGCGGCGGCTCGGCATTGTACGGCAGCGTCGATCAATGGCTCAATGCCTATGAAGCTGGCGCCAAGCAGCATGCAGCAGCCAGTCAGCCGGCAAAGCCCGACGCGGTCGCGCCGAAGCCGGCCGCCGCCAAGCCACGGAAGCTGAGTTACAAGGACCAGCAAGAGTGGGACCAGATGGAGTCCGCGATCCTCGCCGCCGAGCAAGCCGTCGCCGAGCAAGAGGCTGCCGTCGAACGCGCCGCCAGCGCGGGCCACATCGTGCTGACGGACGCCTGCAAGGCTCTCGAGGAGGCCCACCATGCCGTCGAGCGGCTGTACGCGCGCTGGGAGGAACTGGAGAGCAAACGCGGGACATAAAGAGCTCACGCAAAGGCGCGAAGGCGCAAAGCGGTCAGCCCACGATTCCCTTCGCGGCTTTGCGCCATTGCGTGAGATTTTGATTGCTGGAATCGCAATGAGAGTGGTAAGCTGAAGGTGAAGGGAGCCAATATGTCTACCGCAATCGAAACCAATGGCATGCCCGACTTGGCGGCCGAGTGCAAGAAGTGGGAGAAACAGTGCGCCGAACTGGTCGAGGAACGCGACAATCTGCGCGCGGAACTCGGAAAAGTGAGATCCGAGCGCGATCAATATCTTAAGTCGCTATACTTTTACATCCGCAAGGAAGCGCCGCCTCTGACCTTCACCAAGGAAGAGGTCTTCGCGCATCTTGACGATAAACCGACGTTTCAGGAATTGATTGACGAGCTGTGCGGCACGGATACTCAGGAGAAATGAACATGAAGTTCAAGATCTCCAAGTTTCCGCCCCTGGAAGAGCAACTGCGTGCCTTGGCGCGGCGGGCCGCTGCACTCGGAATCTCGCAGTCGTTCTCCGAAGCGATCAAACGCATCAATAAGCGTTTGCAACACGATCCGCTCGGATGGGCGATCCGGATTTCAATCTCAGACTCCCTGGCGCCGTCGTGTTTCATGGAATCGAGGAACCGCTGTTCGTGCGATTCGCAGTGTATGAGGCCGAGGGCGTCGTGTGCATTTTCGGCATCGAGCCGATGCCCGACTCTCCGCTCGCTGGACCCTGAACTCGAAAGGGCCGCCGCCATGTCCCTTCGCCGCTTCCTCTCACGCCGCTGGCTCTTCGGCTTGCTCGCCGGCGCCGTGGTGCTCTTTGGCCTGGCGATGCTGCACCCGTATCCGCGGCAATCGCTGTTCGGGCCGAAGATCGACGGGGTTCCTTGGTGCGTGTGGGAGAACGAAATCCGGGTCAGCGCCTTGCAAGGCCGCGCGCGGCCTTGGTTTTACATGATGCTCGAAAAAATCGGATTGCTGGACACTTCATCGATCAAGACAAGCGAGATTCGGCCGCAACTCCTGCCGATTTATCTCCATCTTACCGAGGACTCCGATCCGGAAGTTCGTCGATATGTGTTATCAAGGTTGGAACGGCGGAACCTGCGGGAGGAGCTATGGCGTTGGTCACCGGACGATGAGAAAATGATTCTGCCGATTATCCGTCAACGTCTGGACGACGACGATCCGATATGCCGGCTGCTTGCGGCGGAATATTTGTGGAACGCAACGAACGATCGAGCAATGATCAAGGTGCCGTTGGGGCTGCTGGGGCATCCCGATCCGTTGGTTCACCGCGCTGCATGCATAATATTGTGTTACCTCGCGCCGGCGGATCCGGAAGCGGCGTTCTCCCCGGTGACGGCATTATGCTGGGACAACGCAATGAAAAAGGATGTTCGCCTCACTGCGGTTCAATCACTGCGTCATTTCGGCAATGCCGGCATTCCGACGATCCGAAAAGCCCTGAAGGATCCGGACCGTGACATCTCTTTGGCGGCGTTGTACGCTTCAGCAGAGATAGGCTCAGGCGCGAAGGAGTTGGTGCCGACGATATTCGTCATGCAAGAAAATGGCGACCGGATCATCCGATACCGAGCGGCGATTACGCTCAACAAGATCGACGCCAAGAAGTTTCCGGAACCTCCGCGGCTCGATCCGTAATTCGGCGGGGCCACGCTGAATAGGTATTGACGCCGCGCAATTCCCCGGCGCTCGTTCCCAGGCTCTGCCTGGGAACGCACTACCGCGAGGCTCCTGCCTCGCTGCACCAACCCTCGCTCGTGCGCGCCGGTGGGCGTCAAGAAAGCATCGCGGCGTCGGCGAAGAATCTCACACCTGCACGGGCAATCAGACGCGAGGCAGAGCCTCGTGACCGTGCGTTCCCAGACAGAG
Source organism: Planctomycetota bacterium (assembly GCA_016200155.1). Classification (GTDB taxonomy): domain Bacteria; phylum Planctomycetota; class Planctomycetia; order Gemmatales; family Gemmataceae; genus SIAQ01. The sequence continues at coordinate 4,628 of JACQFG010000334.1, forward strand.
CCTGGGAACGAGGGGGGATGCGCCATCATTCTACGCTGCCGCCGGCCGAGCCAACTTGATTTTCTTCTTGCATGAAGCGTCCGTTGCGTGTACGATTCTTTTCCTATCAACTCCTTTGACCAGCCTCTCCACTTGACCGGAGACCGACCTTGAGCAAAAGCAAGAGCAGGCAAGCCGCCAAGGAAACACGCAAGCAATTTGAGACTGGCGTGTCGTCGCTGTACGAAAAAATGCAGGACGGAAACGAATACAGCAGCATCCTTTCTGCCACCCTCAAACCCAATGTTAATCTGTTGGACGATCTTGTCGTCGGATTGAAAGAAATCGCAAGGGTGCGCGGTCGCACATGCATTGCGTATGTCGGAAATGTCGTAAAGCAGGTCGGAGAATCTGGCATAGATTCCACCGATGATTTGCCTTTTGCGGAAATGGTAGCCAAGGTCGGCGCTGCCGAAAAAAAGGTCGATGTGTTTCTGGCAACCAACGGAGGTTACGCTCAACAGGTAAGTCGTTTCGTTCATTGCCTGAGATCGCGCTTCGAGGAAGTGGATTTCTTGATCCCGTCTTTCTGCATGAGCGCCGGAACTATTTTTGCTCTTTCGGGTGATCGAATATGGATGACGCCGCGAGCGTGTCTGGGCCCGATCGATCCACAAGTTCCCAACAAGGAAGGGAGGTACGTTCCCTTACAAGCGCTACTCGTCCTTGTGAAGGAATTACAGAAGACGGGCGAAGACGCGATGAAAAAAGGCGGCAACGTTCCATGGTCCGCAGTGCGAATCATCGATAGTCTCGACAAGAAAGACTTGGCGAGCGCTATTACGGCCACGCAATACTCCACCGAGATGGCCACTGAGTTCCTTAAGAATTTCAAGCTAGGCAAGTGGACGATCCGCAAAACGAGTCAGCAACCCGTGACGCCAGATTATCGCCACTTGCGGGCTACCGAAATTGCGACGGCGCTTGCCTCTCATGATCGTTGGAAAAGTCATGGACATGGAATCTCACGTGATGTATTATGGCAAGAGGTGAATCTCCAGATCGATCATCCTGACGACAAGCTCAATCGTGCAATGGTGCGTCTCTGGGCGGTCTTTCATTGGTTTTTTGATAAGACCTCTGCCTTGAAGGTTATGGCTTCGTCGGAAAATTACCGATATTTTCGATACGTCCAAGCTCAAGAAATCATGCTGACCCCGGCAAAACAAGGATCGGAGGTTTAGTCCAATGATCGACCCGGAGATTCTAAGAAAACTTGGCTGGGGAGAGGAATTGATCGCCAACCTGCAATCGAGCGTGATTCCGCTTCGAGAGACCGCCAGCAAAATCCCCGAACTGGATAACCCTGGCCATCAGGAAATCCTGGCGAGCGATTGTCTACTTTCCGACGCAATTGATGACGAAGGACCAGCCGCCGGAAACGCATGCTTCCCCGGCAAAGCGTTGGGTATCCGGACACGTCGGTAAACCTGCCCGCTCACGCCCGACTTGCATTTTAAGCGAATAACCTCACGCAAATCCCGCTGCTCGTTCCCGGGCTCTGCCTGGGAACGCACGACCGCGAGGCTCCTGCCTCGCGGCGCCAACCCTCGCTTGTGCGCGCCGGTGGGTGTCAAGAAAGCATCGCGGCGTCGGCGAAGAATCTCACACCTGCACGGGCAATCTGACGCGAGGCAGAGCCTCGTGACCGTGCGTTCCCAGGCAGAGCCTGGGAACGAGGGGGATGCGCCATCATTCTACGCTGCCGCCGATCCCATCGGTTTCGCTCTTTGCGGGTTTGCGAGAGATTCGCCGTCGTCAAGGTCGGTAGTGAAGCGCCCCTTGTTTTTTTGTTTCGTTTCACGCGTTTCACGTGTTTCACGCATTTCATGCGTTTCACGCGTTTCATGTGTTTCATTTGGGGGAGGGGTGGTGAAATGAATGAAACACAGGTGCGCCGGGTTCAGCAAGGAGTGAGGCGAAAAACCATCGGGTCGAATACAATGGCGCTACGCCCGCCGCGAGGATTCCGCACATGGCCACCGCCGCCGACACTGCGTCCCAGGAGCGCTGGGAGAAGGAGAACGCTGCCGCGCCGCCGCGCAAGGAGCCGCCGACCACCGTGTCGAGCGTGCCGATCGAGGCGCTGTACACGCCGGAGCATCTGGCCGACTTCGATCCGGATGCCGAGGTCGGCTATCCCGGCCAGTATCCGTTCACGCGCGGCGTGCATGCTTCCATGTATCGCTCCCGGCTCTGGACCATGCGCCAGTTCGCCGGCTTCGGGTCGGCGGCCCATACCAACGAGCGCTTCAAGTTCCTGCTCGACCGCGGGCAGACCGGGCTGTCCACCGCGTTCGATCTGCCGACGCTCATGGGCCTCGACTCCGACGATCCGCGTTCCCTCGGCGAAGTCGGCCGGCTCGGCGTCGCCGTCGATTCGCTCGATGACATGGCGGTGCTGTTCGACGGCATCGATCTGGCGGATGTGTCGGTCAGCATGACGATCAATGCTCCCGCGATCATTGTCATGGCGTACTTTCTTACGAACGCTAAACGAAGAGGCGTCGACTGGAAGCTGTTGCGCGGCACCATCCAGAACGACATCCTCAAGGAGTTTCACGCCCAGAACGAGATCGTCTTTCCGCCGGAGCCGTCGGTTCGGCTCGTGTGCGATCTGATCGAGTTCTGTGCGACCGAGGTGCCGCAGTGGAACACGGTGTCGATTTCAGGCTACCACATCCGCGAAGCCGGCTCGACCGCGGCGCAGGAGCTGGCGTTCACGCTGGCCGACGGGTTCCACTATGTCGATCAGTGC
>JACQFG010000026.1 GCA_016200155.1 Planctomycetota bacterium
GGAGAGAGTCTGAGGTCCGCCAGGTGCAAATGGAGTCGCGTGGCTGGCTTGTCGATCTGGCGCGGCGCGCGGGCGTCCAGCGCAACATCGTGAACGGCAGCGTCGTGGCCGATGCTTACGAACCGAATGATGTCGATTGTGCCCTGCTGATTGGTTCAGACTATCCGAAGGATCCGGCTGCCGATGCCGAACTGCAAGCGGGGTTGCCGTTCATCCAAATGGAGTTGCTGATCCAGGATGCCTTCGACTATTATGTAACCACGTTCTTTGGAACGGATCGAAGGGGTGTCGAAAAGGGTGTCATCGAGGTGTTAATATGAGCCTGCAAAGCAAACGAGAGCTCGAAGTGACTCGGCGCAAACTGAGCGACCTTCAACGCCTCCATGACGCAACCGTTGCAGAAGCGGGAGAGAAGACCTATGCTCGCGAGTTGACGTTGCGCTCGCTCAAGAAAACGATCAACCAACTGAAGGAAGAAATCGCACGGTTCGAGGCCAAATCCGTAACAACCATTTCCGACGAGTAGTCCGCTCACGCCGGTGCCAGGATCTGCAGTGTCACGCTCTCCACCAGGTCCTTGACGCGCACCCGGTATTCCGCCATGTGCGGCGCCTGCGAATGCGCCTTGAGCGCGTCTACGCTGTCCCATTTTTCAATGATGACCGCCACGTTTTCGCGCAACGCTCCCTGCATCGATAACCCGGTCGCCACATCGACGGTCGGCCCGTACTCCAGGCAGCCCGCCTCCGCATGCACGGCCGGCATGATGCGATGAAACTCCGCCAGGAACGCATCGCGCTTGCCGGGCTTGACGGTAATGGTTGCGATTACATGGATCACGAGTCCCCCCTCTCCTATTCGGCCGTTGTCACCAATACTCGATCATCAACCCCGGCACTTGATCGAAGTCGCGACGATTGCGCGAGATCAACGTGGCGCCGTGAACCACGCAGATGGCAGCGATGCGCAGGTCCGAGATGCCGACCTTGATTTTCTGCTTGCGCCAGGATTGCACCAGGGCTTCTGCCTGTGGGGTCAGGCCAAGAAATCGCATCCGTTTGAAGTCATCAAGCGTTTTCTCGAAATAGAAATAGGCGACGTCGACGCCCGCTTTCGCCTTTCCAGCTTCCGCCTGGCGGATTGAATGCAATCGTCCGCGCAGCATCTGATCGGCGACGACGATGGGAATACACCGATCCGCGGCTGGAATCTGCGCCACTTTCTGGGTGTATCCTACGTCGCCTTCGAAGATCAACGTCAGGACATCGGCATCGAAGGCTTTCATTCCTTGGGCTCGGCATCGCGTTCGCGATAGATTTGCTCGCGGATGTCCGCAATGAACGGGTCGTCGCGATACGTGCCGGCTGCCGCGAGAATTCCCTCCGACGGCACGTCGAGATACACAAGTTCGCCGTCTGCGAATCGCTGATCGAGAACAGATTGCATTTCCGCCAAAACTGCGTCGCGTGTGGGCGCGCTGACAGACACGCTCGGGGCGCCGACCAATGTCGCGACGAATTGGCCATTGTTTCGCTGAACGAATATGGGAAACGACATAAGTTCCTCCCCACCCATTCTACCTGCGAATCGTTCGTGCATCAACCGTCACGACGCTTGCGCCTTCGGCTCCGCCGCTTCCTCCACCCAGTCCTCGAAGCGGATCGTCACCTGCTTCGAAATGCCCGATTCCTGCATCGTGATACCGTAGAGCGTGTCGGCGGCGGCCATCGTCTTCTTCGAATGCGTCACCACGATGAATTGCGATTGCTCGGTGAAATCTTTGAGCACCGACACGAATCGGCCGATGTTCGCCTCGTCCAGGGCGGCGTCAACCTCGTCGAGAAGGCAGAACGGGCTCGGCTTGCTGCGGAAGACGGCGAGCAGCAGGGCGACGGCGGTGAGCGTCTTTTCACCGCCGCTCATCAAGGAGATGCTGCGGAGTTCCTTGCCGGGGGGGCGGGCGATGACGTCGATGCCGGACTCGAGGACGTCGTTTTCGTCTTCGAGAACTATGTCCGCCATGCCGCCGCCGAAGAGCTTGCGGAAGAGTTCCTGGAAGTGGGTGCGCACAACCGTGAACGTATCGACGAACAGGCGTTTGCTGTCGACGTTGATCTTCGAGATGATCTCCTCGAGCGATTTCTTGGCAGTGTTGAGATCGTCGAACTGGGTGCGCAGCGAGACGGCGCGGGACTCCAGCTCATTGAGTTCTTGCAGCGCTTCCATGTTGACGTTGCCGAGCCGGCTGAGCTTGCGGCGCAGTTCCTCGATTTCCTGCGACGCGGCAGCCGGTTCGATCGGCTCGGCTGGCGCCGGCGGTCGGCCATGCAATTCCGCCAACTCGACCTGGTAATCGTCGCGCAGGCGTTGCACCAGACCATCGAGTTGATGGCGCAGGTTGGTTGCCTCCAGCTCGCGCTGGTGGACGCTTTCCTGATGGGTTCGCCATTCGGTGCGGGCTGTCTGGGCCTGCTGGGTGAGCCGGGTACGTTCGAGACGCCTGCGGTCGCGCTGTTCGGCGGCGTCGGCGCTCTGGCGTTGCGCTTGCTCCTTCGACAGATAGGCATAGGCAAGGACCGACGACGCATCGAGCATCGCTTGCTGGCTGTCGCGCAGGCGAATCTTGAGCGAGGCAAGGTTCTGCTGATTCTGCTCCAGGTCCTGATGGCGCTGCTCGTAATCGCGGACGGCCTGCTGATGTTGCGTCTGCAGGCCGCGCTGGCGTTCTTCGACCTGGGCGAACGTCACCTGAGCCTGCGTGAAATCTTGCTGGGCCTGATGGCGGTCCCGTTCGCGCGCGTGGACTTCCGCGTCCGCCTCGTGCAGTCGGACGTGCAGAGTCTGCACCAGCGACTCGGCCTCGGCGGCCTGCGTCTCGTTGCGGCGCCAGGCGTCCTCGTGGGTTTGCACTTCCTGCTCGATGCGCTGGATCTCGTCGCGGCTGATGCTGACCTCCTCGTGCAGCCCCTGGCGGCGCTCCTGATGCCGCTGGACCCGGCCATGGAGGTCGGCCGACTGTTCGCCCAGCACGGTGATGGCCTCCTGCCGCTCCTGCAAGGTGGACTCGCTCGCTTGCAGCTTGTCGCGCAACGTCAGCGCGACCAGCTCAGCGGCGACGATCTGGCCATCCAGTGCGACGAGTGTCTCGCTCAGCTCGCGCCATTCGCTTTTGCGCGACAGCACGCCGCTCTCCGCGTGATGGGCGCCCACCGTAAGCGTGCCGTCCGGTTCGAGCAATTCGCCTTGCAGCGTCACCAGGCGGAAGCCCGGCGTGTGCTCGGCAATGGCCCGGGCGGTCGCGAGGTCGCGCACGATCAACGTTCGGCCTAGAAGCTGGGCCGGCAGATCGGCCAGCTCCGGGTGCTCGCACGACACCAGTTGCTCCGCGAACGCCACCAGCCCCGGATGTTCGGCCGACGGCGCTTCCGCGTCCGGCTGTTTGACCTGACTCAGCAGCGAAACCTGCACGAGCAGGTTGTTCTTGAGCGCCTGAATGGCCGGATCGCGCTCGACATCCGAAATCGACGGCACCGCATCGAGCGGCACGAAGCTGACCCGCCCCGAAAACCGCCCTGAGCCCGAAGCGCAAGCGAGGGCGGCTGCCGAGTCCCTCGCTTGCGCTGCGGGCTCAGAAGCGAGCGCCTGCGCGAGCATGGCACGGTCGCGGACCACAAAGCGCTGGGCCCAGTCGCCGAGCGCCAAATCGATCAGCGGAGCGTACTCACGTTTCACCGTCAGAAAATCGGCGATCATGCCGATGACCGTCGACCACGGGCCCGCGTCCGACCTCTCGGTCAGCGCGATCACCTCGCGCACGCCGGCGCCGAGGCCTTCGCGGCTGCGGATCAGGCCGTCGAGCACATCGATCCGGCTCGTCAGGCCGCTGCGTTGCTGCCGCAGCTCCGAGATTTTCGCGCTGGTCTGTTCGCTTTCCTGACGCAGATGATCCTGCTCCTGCTTGGCTTCCTGCACTCTTTGGCGCGCTTGCTGAAGCCGATCGAGCTGCTGGGTCTCGGCCTGAAGCAGCTCTTCCAGTTCGAGATCGAGCGATGCGAGACTGCTGGCCGCGACGTCGGAGCGTTGCCGCAAGCGATCACGCTCGCGGCGAAGGTTGTCGACCTGCGCCTTGCTGGCGACCGCTTCGTTCTGCAGGTGAGCAGCGCGGCGCATCGCCTCGAAGTGCTGCGTCTTGTCGGCAGCGATTTGCACATGCAACTCGCCGAGGCGAGCCAGGGCGGCCTGCAACGTCGCCTCGTGCGCCTGCACCTTTTGCCGTTCGTGGTCGGCCTGCGCGGTCGCCTCGTGCAGCGCGGTCTCGGCGGCGCGCGTCGTCTCGGCGAGAGTGCGAACGCGCACGGTCAGTTCGTTCAGGCGTTTGCGTGTTTGCTGCAGTTCCCCGTCGAAGTCGCTGCTCAGGCTGGTTTCGTGGGCGATCGTCGATTCCTCGGACTGAATCTGTTGCTGGGTCTTCGCCAGAGATTGCTCGGCCGCATGAAGTTGATCGTCGAGATCGGCGAGCAGCATTTCGAGCCGTTCGGCCTCGGCTTCACATGCGCCGGCGCGGGCGGCGCGGGCGTCCAGCTCGCTCTTGAGTTGATCGAGCGTCTGCGTCTCGGCATCGAGCTTCTGCGTCAGCTCGCCGAACTCGCGCAGCCCGGCGGCGACGCGCAGGTCCTTCAGGCGGTCGCTGTATTCCTGGAAGCGCTGGGCCTTGGACGCCTGCAGCTTGACGCTGCGGAGCTGCTTCTCGACCTCCTCGATGATGTCCTTGACGCGTGAGAGGTTCTGATCGACGCGTTCGAGCTTGCGGAGGGTTTCGATCTTCTTGGCCTTGAATCGGCTGATGCCGGCGGCTTCCTCGAAGATGGTGCGTCGGTCCTTGCTGGAGGCCTGGAGGAGGATGTCGACCTTGCCCTGGGCGATGATGCAGAGGTCGTCGTTGCCCGCCCCGGAGCCGAGGAACATCTCTTTGATGTCTTTGAGTCGGCAGACCTGGCCGTTGATGAGGTATTCGCCTTCACTCGTGCGAAAGACGCGGCGGGTGATCTGTACTTCCTCGGCGTCGAGCGCCAGCGACCGGCGGCGGTTGTCGAAGGTCATGGTGACCTCCGCCATGCCGACGCTGCGTCGGGAGGCTGAGCCGTTGAAGATGACGTCGGCCATTTCGCCGCCGCGCAGGCTCTTGGCGGACTGCTCGCCGAGGATCCAGCGGACGGCATCGACGATATTGCTCTTGCCCGACCCGTTCGGCCCGACGATGGCGGTGACGCCGTCGCCGAAGTCGAAAACGGTCTTATCGGCAAAGCTCTTGAAGCCGACAAGTTCCAGGCGTTTGAGCATGACCTTCGTCCGTAGTCCGTGGTCGGTAGTCGGTGGCCAGCAAAACGGGCAGCCGAAGCTGCCCGTGTTATTGTCGCGATTTAGAGTCGAAACCGCAAGCGGAGTTGCGGGCCAAGGCGCTCACTGCTTCCTCTTGAAACGA
>JACQFG010000335.1 GCA_016200155.1 Planctomycetota bacterium
CGGCGGCGACCCGTCTTTCTTTGCCTCGCTCTTATCCTGGCTCTTCGCCCCCGGGTCCCGCGGCGCGGGCGGCGGCGGCGGTTCAATGATGTGGAGCAGTCGCGAATAGGGGAACTCCCGTTTTTTCATGATCGTATAAAACGCCAGGTGCTTGAAGAAGTCCTTCGGCATCTCGTCGAGCTTCGGCTGGGTCGGCGTCGGGATGACCATGCCGAAATCGAGAGCGTTCCCCTCGAACTTCGGCTGCACCGTGAACGTCTCGGCTTTTTCCTTCGGGTCCCAGGTGATGAACGCTTTTTGCGCCGGCTGCAAGATGTCGGCGTTCTTGGCCGAGAAATAGCAGCAGGCGGCGTCGGCCGAAGACGGCGCGATCACGCCGACGTCGATGAGCAGGGCCAATCGTTGACAGGGATTCATGGAAGGCTCCTCGAATGGTCTGGAAGCACGATGCCTGATTATGACCGCCGGCCGCGCCTGATGCCAGTCTTTTTTTGGAGGAGGAACAAATAATCCCGCAGCCATGTCAGTCTGGCCGCGGGATGGGGGCGAACGGCATGTGCGGATTGGCCCGTGTTTTTCACCACGGATGTCACGGATAACACGGATAAATAAGAGACACGAGGCGTTAGGTCGGATCGGTCCGAATCTCGGACTCGACAGGGTGTTTTCACACTCCATCGGAGCGACTGATTCTCTCAATTGAATTCCTATCCGTGCCCTTCCGTGCAATCCGTGGTGAAATTTCCGGCTTAGACGTTCGAGGGCGGCGGCTTGATGCCGATGTGGATGTAGAAATCCACGTCCGTCACGACCTGGCCGTCGAGCTGCAGCGACACATCATACGGATATGCCACGGGATCGCCGCCGACGGTTTCGCCGCTGACGGTTCCCGCGCTGGGCTGAACGCGGATCTCGTAGGTGGAATAGCTGCCCAGGCCGGTCGCCAGGAATTCGAAACGGTACGCACCATTGACGTCCGTGAAGGTGAAAGTTTCGTCGGTGTCGAGGAAGCCGTTGCGATTGGCATCGATGTACACCAGCTGATTGGCGATCGGCGCGAACGTGGTGTCGTTGAACACGTAGCCGGAGATGGCGCCGGCGTCGGCGGTCAAGCTGGACTTGCCGGCGGCCCATTCCTCGAAGCCGGCGTTGGGCGTGTCGTTCACGCCGAACTTGGAGTACAGGTAGACGTACGATCCGCCGGTGAAGGCGCTGTCGGGAATGTAGGCGAGCATGTCCCCCTTGCCGCTGCCCTGGTTGAGGCGCGCGTCGAGGAGAATCCAGTTGTCGGCGCCGGCGTCGAGATCATAGACCGCGTTCAGGCCGGCAAGCTGGTGCGTGGTCGCATCGTAGCCGGTCAGATTGCCCGCATTGCCCAGGTAGATGCGCAGCTCGTCGAGCGACAGGAGCGGCTGGGAAGCCTTCTGGTTGATGTCGAGCAGGAATTCGCGATACTTGACGCCGCCGATATCGACGACCGGGACGCCGTCCAGGGTGAGCGAGCGCGTGAACTGCGGGCTGGTATTTTCGTCGAACTCCACCTTGCGATGATCGGAGTTGTAACCTTGCTGGACGGCGCTCTTGTTGGACTGGATGCGCACGAACGAGTTGATGACCCCGGTCCCCGTCGGCTGCGCGTCGAACTGCCGAAAGATCGCGTCGTTGACGCTGCCGATGGCGCCGTGCGCGCTGAGGTCGAGCGTCGGCGTGCCCGACGGCGTCCAGCGGTCCTCGAGCTGTTCGAGCTGCGGACGAAACGAAGTCGCGGCGCGGTTCTTCGCCGGGCGTTTTCCTTGAAGCAGTGAGAACCACGTTTTCCAGTTGAAATCTGCAAACACATTAGCCTCCCGAAAAAAGAACTGACGATGAAGCGGCAACGCCGCCACCGGGCAGCGTTCGCAAAGGCGAAGTGGGCAATGGGCAGGGGCGGGAACGTTGAAGGGGGGACGTCGTGCTACAGCCGGGAGTGGAGACGGGAGGTCCCGACAGAATCGAAAGCGCCGCTCACGTTCCGATTGAAATGTAGAACGCAAATCGCGAGTCGGCAAAAAAAAAGAGCCCGCGGCGACAACGCCGCGGGCAACCACGTCAATCTTTGCCAGGTCTCGATCAGGATCTCGGCGTGATCGTGAAGGCGGCGATTTCGTTCTCCATCACGTCCGGGAAACTATAGGCGGACATCGGCGATATGATGTTTCCCGGCGAACTCACCGTCACGGTGTAGTCATCGCCGGTGGTGAGATTGAAAGTCATGCTGGTGTTAGCCGTCAGGACCTGGTCGAACAGCACGGTATTGGTCGACGTGTCCGTGACGATCAGCCGGTAGCTGGCGTTGGTCTTGTCGTTGACGTTGACCATGAGCGTGTATGCCGTGGAAAGCAAGCTGAAATCGTAGTTGACGCCGGCGTCGCCGGAGTGCAGCACGATGCTGGTGATCGCGCTGGTCCCGCTGGCCGTGCCGTCGATGACGTTGTTGACGGTGCCGACCACGACGGAGTCGTTGGCGAAACCGGCAACCGTGCCGGCGCTGACGGTATACGTGCCGGCGAAGAGGTTGGTGAAGCTGTAGGCGCCGCTGGCGCCCTGGCTGGCGGTCGTGAAGGTGATCGTGTTGCCGAGGCTGTCGGCGCTGGTGAGCGTGAGGGGCACGCCCGCGATGCCGGTCTGATCTGCATTGTTGATCGTGGCGCCGGAGATGCTTGCCGTGTTGTCGGTGGTCAGGGCGGCGCCGTGAGCGCCGACGGCCCATTCCTCGAAGCCGCTGCCGGCAGCCACATTGTCGCCGAAGCGGGAATAGAGATAGACGTATTTCGATGGGTCATTGCCGAAGGCTCTGCTGGGGACATAGAGGAACATGTCGCCGGAGCCGCTGCCGTGCGTGAGGCGCGCGTTGAGTTCGACCCAGTGATCGCTGCCGGCGTCGAAATCGTAGATCGGTGCGCCGGGCAAGCTGGTCAGGTCGCCCGTGCTGCCCAGGTGGATCCGCAACTGGTCGAGCGACACCAGCGGCGCGGATGCCTTCTCGTTGACGTCGAGCAAGAACTCGCGGTAGGCGACGTTGCCGATCGTCACGGTCGGCACGCTGCCGAGTCGCAGGGAGCGCGTGAACTGAGGGCTGTTTTTCTCGTCGAACTGCAACGGCCGAGCGTCGGTGTTGAAGCCTTGCTCGACGGTGGCCTTGCCGTTGGCGGTCTGGATGCGGACGAAGGAATCGATGACGCCGGTGCCGGTCGGCTGCGGGTCGGCCTGGCGGAAGATGGCGCCGTTGACCATGCCGATGGTGTTTGCCGCGGTGAGATTGACCGTCGGTGCTCCGGAGGGAACGCAGCGATCCTCGAGTGCCTCGACGGCAAGAGCCGCCGTATGGCGGGCGTGCTTGGTCTGTTTCTGAGAAGTCTTGGCGAACCGATTGAGCCAGGAGAACATCAGCACCTCAAAAAATGGGAAAGATGGAGAAAATATTCCGGGGCGGGAACGATCAATTTATCGGGGATTCCCTGATCGTCAATACGGCCGGCTGCTCTTGCCAACGCCAGGCGTTCCCGCTGTGTGGTGGCCGCAAACACATACAATACCCCCTTTCCACGGTTCGAGAAAAAGGAGCGTCCGCGATGGTTGCGCTTAAGATATTCAAGTCGATGCCGATCTCGCGCTGGGCCGCGCTGGTGGTCGCGCCGTTCCTGGCCGTGCTCGCATCGGAGGGGCTTTGGCAAGTCTCGACCGCCTGGACCGAGGCTGCCCAGAAGCAACAGGCCGACGCTCCAATCGTCTATCGCGGCGCCCGCATTCACACGGCCTCCGGCCCGGTCATCGAGAACGGCGTGATGATCGTTCTCAAGGGCAAAATCCTCGACATTGGCTCGGAGGAGAACATCAAGATTCCCAAAGGGGCCAAGGTTCGCGACATGACCGGCAAGGTCATCATCCCCGGCCTCGTCGATACCCATTCGCACATCGGCATCTTTGGACGCAACCCGGGCGGGGCAGACGGTAATGAGATGACCGGTCCCGTCCAGCCCGGCCTGCGCGCCATCGATGCCATCAACCCGCGCGACCCCGGCATCCGTATGGCCCTCGCCGGCGGCGTCACCACCGCCAACATCATGCCCGGCTCCGGCAACGCCATCGGTGGGCAGACCCTTTACGTTCGCCTCAAGGGCAACGTCGTCGAAACCATGCGCATCCTCGCGACCCGCATCCTTGGCGGCATCAAGTTCGCCAACGGCGAGAACCCCAAGGGCGTCTACGGCGCCAAGGGCCAGGCCCCGCACACGCGCATGAAGATCGCTGCCCTGCAAAGAGAAATGCTGACCAAGGCTCAAGCGTACAAGAAGCAGTGGGACAGCTTCAACAAGGCAAAAGCCTCAGGCATCTACACCACGCCGCCGGAACGCGATATCAATCTCGACCCGCTCGTCGAGGTGCTCGAAAAGAAACGCACCGTCCACTTCCACTGCCATCGCGCCGACGACATCATGACCGCCGTTCGCCTTTCCGAGGAGTTCGGCTTCGAGCTGGTGTTGCAGCATTGCACCGAAGGCTACCTCGTCGCCGAGGAACTTGCCAAGCGCGGCATCTCGGTCTCCCTCACGCTCGTCGATAGCCCCGGCGGCAAACCCGAGGTCATGGGCCTGCTCGAAGAGAACGCCATGATCCTGACCAAGGCCGGCGTCAAGGTCGCGATCAACACCGACGATTCCGTCACCGAGTCGCGCTTCTTCCTGCGCACCGGCGCCATCGCCGTGCGCGGCGGCCTCTCCGAAGACAACGCCCTCAAGGCCCTCACGCTGCACGGCGCCCAGATGCTGCACCTCGACGATCGGCTCGGCTCCCTCGAAAAGGGCAAAGACGCCGATTTCGTCGTCCTCTCCGGCAAGCCGTTCAGCGTCTACACCCAGGTCCTCGAAACCTACATCGAAGGCGAGAGGGTTTTCGATCGCAACATCCACGAGGACTGGACGTATCAGGCCGGCGGGTTCGCGCTGCCCAAGAACAAGGACCTGCTGCCGACGAAATACGTTCCGGAATTGCAGCCGTTGTTCCTCCAAGGGATCAAGTTCGGCGGCGGCCCGTTGATCGTGGACATCGGCCCGAAGCAAAAGCCGGACAAGCTCGCGATCGTGGCGAATAGAGTTTATACGGTGGCTGGTGATCCGATCGATGTCGGCGTGGTTTTGGTCGAGAAAGGCAAGATCACCAAAGTCTTCAAGGGGGGACAACAGAATGTGCCGAAAGGATTTGAAATCGTGTATGCGATGGCCGTCACGCCGGGCTTGATCGACGCCCATTCCGTGGTCGGCCTGTCGGGGGCGCTCAACTTCAAGAAGGGCGATCAGGACCAGGACGAGATGAGCGATCCGAACCAGGCCGACCTGCGCGTCATGGACAGCTTCAACCCGCACGAGCCGCTCTTGCAGTTCATCCGCGAGCACGGCGTGACCGTGGTTCACGCCATGCCGGGGCGGGCCAACGTCATCGCGGGCCAGACCGGCATCTTTCGCACGCATGGCCGAACCGTCGAGCAGATGAAGATTCGCTTCCCCGCCGGCATGCTCGTCAACCTCGGTGAGGTGCCGAAAGCGTCGTACCCCGGCAAGCTGCCCAGCACGCGCATGGGCACCGCCAACCTCATCCGCACCGCCTTACAGTCGGCCCAGAGCTATGCCGCCAAGAAGCCGGCGACGCCGAACCTCAAGCACGAGGCGCTCGACCTTGTGCTCAAGAAAAAGATGCCGATCATCCTGAGCGGCCATCGCGCCGACGATCTCATGACCGGCCTGCGCATCGCCAAGGAGTACGACCTGAACGCGATGCTGACCCTGGCGACCGAGGGCTACCTGATCTCCGACGCGATCCTCGATGCCAAGGTCCCCGTCATCGTCCATCCGACGATGCAGCGGGCCAGCAGTCCCGAGACCTTCCACGGCCATCTCGGCAATGCCGCGTTCCTCGCCAACCGCAAGATCCCGACGGCGATCTGCACCGCCTTCGAAGGCTATGTGCCGAAGACGCGCGTCCTAAGATACGAAGCCGCGATGGCGATGGTCAACGGCCTGGGTCACGACCGCGCCCTCAAGAGCATCACGCTCGACGCAGCAAAAATCCTCGGCATCGACGACCGCTTCGGCAGCATCGCCGTGGGCAAGGAAGCCGACCTGGTGCTCTACGACGGCGACCCGTTCGAGCACTCGACGCACGTGACGCACACGATCATCGCCGGCCGCGTGGTCCACGACCGCGCGGAGTATCTGAAGCTGCCGTTCGAGAGGCGCGCGATGCCGCTGAGCGCGAACGGCGGGGATTATGGCTGCTGTTTGGGGTCGTGGTAAGGCCGTGAGTTCATCCCACCGTTCCACGCACACACACCCTATTTGGGACGATGGGACGAACTTTTTTTCCGCGCCGACATTGACATTCCAGCACGAGCATCTTCCACGGCAAGAATGGGTTGCCTTGCGCCTGCAGCGAATACACACACCCTCCCGCAGTCCCTCGGTAGTCGTACACTTTGCCCCATAGTCGCCTTTCGCTCCGC
>JACQFG010000336.1 GCA_016200155.1 Planctomycetota bacterium
CGAGAGCGGCGCGGTGAGCGGCTGGGCGTCCGCGGGGCGTCGAATCGTGTAGCTCCCGGCGCCGGCGGTCAAGATGAGCGTCGGTGTTTCGCCGGGCCGCGCTTCGCGAACATACAGCGACGGCGCCCCATTGCCGACCAGGTTCAGTGCCCGCCGCGCGGCCTGCACGCCTGGCTCCTCACCGCTCAACGCGACCGGCAGGCGCTCGAACGGCGCCTGGGTTACCACCGCCTTGTACACCTCGTCCGGCCGCGGATTCGATCCGTCCGCGAGCTTGAGCGTGACACTGCTCTGCGTCGGTCGCACCTCGGTCACCGTTGCCGTGCCGCGGCGATTTGTCGGGTCGGCAAAACCCGTCGAAGGCAGGTCGAACGGAAAGAGCGCCAGTACTGTGGTGTTGTCCGGCGTTTCCAGGCGGATGCCATGCATGGCGCCGGCGTCGACGATCCAGCGGCCGGCCTGATCGGCGTACACGCGCCGCTCCTGCTGGGGATCCTTCAGCACGCCGCTCAGGAACACGCCGCCCAGCAGATCGTTGGCGTGCGTTTCGAGCTGCGGCGTCTGGTCCAGAACATGCGACTCGACCAGAGCAGCGGCTCGGCCGAACAACTCATAGTACGACAGCGGTCCGCTCGCGCGCTGCAGCGTGTCCGCCAAAAAATAGGAGAATGCGCCGCGCTGCGTGCCGTCCGCGCAATACTCCTTCGCCGTCTGATCGGAGGCGCAGGCCGCAAGCAACACGTAGCGCGCCCCGGTCCACTCGAGGCGGCCCGGAGCAGCGTCGCGCGCCGCCGGCATGTGTGCGGCGGCCTGCGCCGGCGTGTACAGGAATGTGTCGGCCGGGCGCGGGCGGTCGTCCCCCGGGATTTGCCGCGCTTCCGTTTCCCCGCGCGTCCCCGAGCCGGAATGACAGCAGTCCAGCACCACGACCACGTGGGCGCCCGTGGCGGTCACCTCGGCCAAAAGTTGAGCGACTTCCTTGTCGGCCAGGTCCCACGCGGTGGTCCGGCTATCGTGGCACACCAGCGTCTCGTTCTTGTGATCGGGCTCGATGTCCCAAAATTCCGGCGGCGCCGGCGCCTGCGAGCCGTGGCCGCAATAGACGAACAACACCCCATCGTCCGGCCCGGCCTGGGCAAGGTGCTCGCGGAATCCCTGGATGATCGCCTGACGCGTCGCCTGGTCGTTCAGCAGGCGCACCGTCTTGACCGTCGTGCCGGCGTTCTGAAGATACTGGTCGAACCACTGAATGTCATTCACGCAACCGTTGAGCGGACGGACCGGGCCGGCATACTTGTCGATGCCGACGAGCAAGGCGTACAAGGTTCGGGCCATGGATGCCTCCGTTGCTTGTCCGAGCCGATTTCGGCCCGGAAGGTTTCATTCCTCAGAGTGTCGGACCGCTAGCGGCGAATCAGCCAACCATCGAGCGCCTGGGAATACACGATTGCGTCGACCCAATCGCAGCGATTCGGATCGCGCTCGCGCAATTCCAGCTGAAGCTGACGGCGTGCGGAACTCAGCGCTGCCTCGATCGGGAATCCGGAGCACAGAAAGCTGTAAAACGCTTTTGCCAGCGAACAAGCAGCGTCATCCGCAATGCGGCGGCGCATTCCCACCACGGTGTCGATGCCGGCGCGAACCAAAACATCCGGCAGCGCCCCCGGTCCGGTCGTGGCGCCACTCTCACAGGCATTCAGAAAGGCGAAACGAATCCCCGCGTCCTCCAGAATTTGCGCCAGGTCGGTGGCGGGAACGGGGTCCGGCTGACCGTCGGCTTTTTCGAACAACAGCTCGCCCGTATGGGCTTGGCGGTTGTATCTTCCGTGTCCGATGAAGTGAAATACATTGTTGCCTTTTAATGCCAATGCTAACGCTTGAATTTGCGAAAGACCGGGTGTTTTCTCCAGCCACCTGATTTCCACAGTGTTGCTCTGCAGCATATCGGCGAACGCTTCTTTAATCGCCGCCTTCTCCAGTTCTACCTCGAGCTTTCCATGGCCTTGGGGTTGGCTGACAAGGGCGAGTATCTTCACCGGAATCTTGAGTTCGATTTTTCGCTTGGCCAGCGGTGCGATGGGCTCCCGCACAATCGGGGACTTGATCTGCGTGCAAAGGTGTCTGTCTTCGAATCTTGCCGCTTCCCACGGAATGTCCGCCAGGTCTTTATGGACCCTGAGGACGATACGTATGCCGCGATTGTCCGATTTTGCCCGATTGATAGCACCGGTATAGAGTGTGGAGATCGCGGGAGGTAAAAGACACGCGCCGATCGCGCTGCACGCTTCGGTGAAGTGCTGGGGCACTGGTATTTCCGATTCGGGCTCGGCGCCCAAGCAACGGAAGTAATGATAGCCGGCGCCCTCCGGCAGACGCCAGGCCGCCGGAATCGGTACGGTGGCCTCGTCTCGTGCCTGCTGGTCATCGATGCAGCTCACGCGCACCCCCGCCCCTGCCACATCGGGATCGAGTAGAATGAAAAAATCAGAGTATCCCTGCAAATGAAACGGTATCCAAGAGGACTGGTGCGGTTTATCGCTGCCACTGAATTCACGCTGGATGATCTGGTTAGCCCTCTCGTCATAGAGTTTTTCACTGATGATCTCGAGTTTTCGCGCATGGGTTAGTTTGGCCAGTTCTCTTTGGGCTACATCCGAGAACATGGCGCCGGGAAAAGCAGCCTGGGGGAGTAGTGCGGCAGTGCTCATGCTTGGCCCTCCGCACGCTGACGCGCTTCCTGGGTGCGCGGATCCTGTGCCCCGAACACCTCGGCAAGGACGTCGGCCGCCTTGACCAGCAACGAGCGAATCGCGTCCGCGGGGCACCCCAACCGATGGTACACGTCGGCCAAGGCGGTCAAGCACTCCGCGGTATTCGGATCCTTTGCCTCGGCGGCTTCATAAATGCCGTGCGCTTCCTGCAGCGCCGCCTCGGCTGCTTTCAGATCGCCCGTTGCCGCCTCCGCGCGCCCCAGCCGACAGTAGGCGGCGGCAACCCACGGATTCTGCTTGCCGAATATCCGGTAAAACTCGCGCACCGCCGCTTGCAGCATGGGAATCGCATCGCTCGAGCGTCCCTCGCGCAGCAGCAACTCGCACAGATTGTAGTTCGCCGTCACCGTGTTCAGGTGCTCCGGACCCAGCGTGGCTTCGTAAATGCGAATCGCATGTGCGAGTGTTTCGTGCGCTTGCGCGGTCGTGCCGGCGCTGGGATCGTTACGCAGCTTTTCCAGGTAACAGACCGCAAGATTGTTCAATGCGGTCGCCAGGCTGAGGTCGTTTGGGTTCCCCTGATCGAGAATCTTGACCGCCCGCTCGAATGCGCTCTGGGCCTTGTCGAAGTCCCGCAGCGCCATGTAGACGGAAGCCAGGTTGCTGTAGCTCGCAGCAATCTGCGCATCGTCCTCCTTGAGCAGCCGCTCCCGCAATTCGAGCGTACGCTGATGTTTCTCCAGCGCCATGACAAATTCGCCCAGGCCCTGATAGGCAAGTCCCAGATTGCTCAGCACCGTGACGACGGAAAGATCGCATGGCCCTCGTTTCTCCTCCAAGATTTGCAGCGCGCGCTGGAAGTAGGGCATGGCCCGATCCGGATGCCCGGTTTGCAGCAGGGCTTCACCAAGATTATTCAATGCCGCTGCGTGTAACTCCGGGAATTGCTCCTTGACCGAGGCCACCGATTCGAGGGCCTTCTTCAACGGCGCCTCGGCCTCGGCGGTTCTCCCCAGGAGGCGAAGGCAGCCGGCCAGCAACGTCAACGCCGCCCAATGCCCGAACAAGTTGCCGACCTTTTCAAAATCGTCACTGGCACGTTGGCTCGCTGCCCGGGCTTCTTCCCATCGTCCCAATGCAATCAACGCGCGGGCACGAACGATTTGCACCCCGCCGGCAATGTCGGGCCTCGCACCGGCAGACTGCAGGTAGCTTTCCGCGTCGTCGCTTAACTTCAACGCCTCCTCCGGGCGCTCCTGCATGGCCCGGCATGCGCCCAGGCCGCTCAGACAGCGGGCCATCTCGGCGGCATCGGGAGTCGCCCCCATCGTCAGCAGCCGGCGCACTTCCTCGAAAGCTCCCTCCGCCTCGGAAACCTCGCCCAGTTCCAGCAGGAGCGCCGCGTGCGTGCTGCCCGCCGTCGCGATCATGGGGTCGCCTTCTTCCAGATGGTCGCGAGCCCATGCGTACGATTCTCGGGCCTTGTCGCTTGCCTCCCGTATCTTGCCCGCGACCAGCAAGTCGCCGGCTGTCGTCAATTGCACTTGCAATGCATCCCTATCTGCCACATTCACGGCCACGCCTCCGGAACGCGTTCACGCCTGCGGTAGTCTCCCTGCCTGCAAGTTAAGGAAAATGTATCGCATCGGCTCTCGAAATATATGGAAAAAAAATCGACGACGATACCGTCTCGGAAGATCATGGCTCTCCTGGTTTCCGATGAAACAGCCGAGGCCAGAAGCGTCCCGTTTGGTCCATGTAGAGCCGGTACTCGTCGCCAAACCGCTCGATTAGCTTTTCCTCCTCCTTGCTGGTGCGAATAACAAGTAGCAGGAAGACGACACTCGACGTAATGAAGGCGAACCAGTTCGCCGTTATCAATGACATCATGAGGACGGCCAGGGCAAAGGACACGTAGAAGGGATGCCGAACCCAGCGATAGGGGCCGGTCGTTACCAGCGAATGTTCTTTCCTCGTCACCACCGTATCGGTGATGTTCTTGCCGAGGCTGCGGAACGTCCACGTCAGCAGCGACCCAGCGAGGACGCCCACTCCTACTCCGGCCCACCGCAATGGAACCGGCAATGGGACGGACGCCCAGGCCATCCAGGTTGGGTCGATCATGAAAGCCAGTAAACCGAGCATCCCGATCCCAGCCAGGAGCCGGATGGAAACCAAGAGGACAAGTCCCTCCTGTCGTCGGTCAAGTTTTTCCGACGTTGCAGCTTTCAGACGGTGGTAGAGGCCGACAGGAAGAATGGCGACGAAGCCGCCAATCAAGACCCATCGGAAAACGTCATCATCGCTCATGGTTTGCCTTCCCGGTCGGCTGCGGTTTCAGGTCGAATCACCCATGAAACGACCGGCACCGCAATGAAGGCATCACCGGCCCGCACGATGATCGGCTCACCCAGGTCCACCCAACCGCCTTCGCTTACGGTCGCCGTCGTCAACAAACCGACGCGTGCGCCCGTGTGAGGGTCAATCTTGAAGACGGAGATTTGCCGTCCGGCTTCGACGCCTTCAAGATGGAACCGGGGAATGATCCGGTCATCGGCGAAGCGAAACGTAAACCAGGGGTCTTCGTACAATGCTTTCATTTTGCCAATTCTCGTGATGCCAGTTCTCTCTTTCTTTCCGCTGTGTATTTCCACCACGGCTTCTTCGGCTCACCTTCCATGTAGCGAACGGCAGCGATGAACGTATCCAGCAAGCACGGGTCGTGGCGCTGGCCGGTCAAGCAGCAGAGATCATCGTACATCGCATAGGGATCACGTCCGAGCAAGTCGATTGGCATCGTGATACCCAACTGCCGAAGGTCGCTGCTGGTCAGCTTGTCCGGCTTTCAACGAATAGACGCCCATGCTGAGCGACGGGACTCGCAAGAACTCCTGCCATGCTTGGTCCTTCGCCCTGCTTTCCGCCACGAGCTTATTCAGGCTAAATGTCTGCATGTCTTTTCCTGTGAATCAGACATCGTGATCGCTAATCTGCGGCTCATCTTATTGAGCGTGTCATGGCTTGCATCTCATGTGGATTGGCGAAGTGTGAACGTGAGTACGGATACAATGACCCAATGAGGATTCTTTTCCTGCACGGTTGGCAATCTGCTCCTGGCGGGGTCAAACCAAGTTGCCTGGCGCAACACGGCCACACGGTCATCAACCCGAAGCTCCCTGACGAAGACTTCGCCGAGGCAGTCCGTATCGCCCAGGTTGAGTTTGACAAGCACCAGCCCAGGTCGTCGTCGCATCGAGCCGAGGCGGGTCCGTCGCCATGAATATCAACAGTGGCGATGCCAAGTTGGTCTTACTCTGCCCGGCATGGAAGAAGTTTGGAACGGCCAAGACGGTGAAGCCAGGCACAGTGATCCTGCACAGCCGGGCCGACGACGTGATCCCATTTGCTGACAGTGAAGAACTGGTCAGGAACAGTGGGATGCCTACGACGGCGCTGATCGAGGTCGGCATAGATCATCGGCTGGCGGATCAGGAGCCGCTGGAGGCGATGCTGAGGGCGTGCGAAACGATCTGACCCGCCGCATCCCGCCTGTCTGACACGAAAGTAGACAGCAAAGTGACAATCGTGAAGCCCCGCACGCCGTACAAGTCGGGTATCGCCAAGCGGAGAAAAGTGCATGTGGATCACCGATCTTTACTTCTCGTGGTGGCTTCGTCCTGGGACGAAGCACTCCCTCACCGTGGGTGGCTTGAACCGCACCTACGTGGTTCATGTTCCAAAAGGCAGTGACCAAAAAACAACGCGGATGCCAGTAGTTTTGGCCCTGCACGGGGCGACGATGAATGGGCCAATGATGGCGTGGTTCTCCGGCCTGAATCGGAAGGCTGATGAGGCGGGCTTCATCGTGGTTTATCCGAACGGCACTGGCCGTTTCTCGTCATACTTCTGGAACGGCGGCAATTGCTGCGGCTCGGCGATGCAGAACAACGTGGACGACGTGGCTTTCCTCAACGCCTTGCTGGACGATTTGATGCGAACGTATCCGGTCGATACTCAACGAATTTATGCCACGGGCATGTCGAACGGGGCGATTATGGCCTATCGGCTCGCCTCGGAACTTTCGGACCGCATCGCCGCCATCGCCCCGGTATCAGGTTCCGTGGGAACAGATACCTGCCAACCGAAGCGCCCGGTATCGGTCCTGCACTTCCACGGTACGATGGATGAGTACATTCCGTACCTGGGCGGGAAAGGGGCGAAGAGCATAACCGGCACGAGTTTTTATTCTGTCGATCACTCGATCCGGGCGTGGGTGAAGCTGAACGGGTGCGACGAGAACCCGAAGATCGACCTACTTTCCAAAGGTGGTGATGAGATGACAGTGACCCGTAAAACCTACGGGGCGGGCAAGGACGGTGCGGAAGTGGTGTTGGTGGAGATTGAAGGCGGCGGGCATACTTGGCCGGGAATGAGATCGCCAGCAAAGTCCCTCGGCAAATCAGCCCTGAGTATTTCGGCGAACGACCTGATGTGGGAGTTCTTCAAGAAACACACTTTGAAGTGAACAGAAACATGGACCACGAGACCGTCGCAAAGCTCGAACGCAAGATCGAGGAGGCCATCGCCGAAATCATCGTGAAGATGGGCCTCAAGAAGCTGCCGCTCCTGCCAGCACGCCAGACCATGAACCTGATGGCGAAAGCGGCGGTAGCGATCTACGAAGCAGAAGTGGATAAACACCAGCGACCGAAGGATTCTCCATGAACAACAAGCATCCATCAACTCTGCGAACACCCACCGAAGGCCGCACCATTGCCGTCGTTGGTGACGTTTATCGTTTTCTGGCGACAGGCGACGACACCAACGGCAAGTACGCCTTGTGGGAAGCCATCGTGCCTCCGGGCGGCGGGCCACCACCGCACGTTCACAGTCGAGAAGAAGAAGGCTTTTACATCCTTGAAGGTGAGATCACGTTCCATATCGGCGAGACACGGATCGTCGCCAGCGCAGGAATGTTCGCCAACATGCCGGTTGGTACACCGCACTCGTTCAAGAACGAATCGAATCGCCCGGCCAAGATGCTGATCTCGGTCGCCCCTGCGGGCCTGGAGAAAATGTTCTTCGAGGTTGGCGTCCCGGTTGCTCAAGGAGCCACGACTGCCGCACCACCCACGAAGGAAGAGATCGAGAAGTTGCTGGCGGTCGCTCCTCGATATGGGATCGAAATCAGGTTGCCGGGGCATTGAGATTCTTGAAGGGGACTGACCAATGGCATTCGACGAATCACTAGCCGAACGCATCCGCCAAGGACTGGCCCGCAAGAAAGGCATTGAGGAGAAGAAGATGTTTGGCGGCATCTTCTTCATGAAAAACGGCCACATGCTTGTCGGCGTCTGGAAACGTTCGCTGATTGCTCAAGTCGGCGGCAAGCAATGTGAAGACGCATTGTTGGAACCGCACGTCAGGCCGTGCGACATCCCCAGGCGGGTGATTAAGGGCTGGGTGCTGGTCGCCCCGGAGGGCGTCGAGAGTGACGAACAGTTGAAGGCATGGATTCAGCGTGCGGTCAGGTTTGTCGGCAAGCTGCCAGCGAAGGAGAAATAA
Organism: Planctomycetota bacterium; assembly: GCA_016200155.1. Taxonomy (GTDB): domain Bacteria; phylum Planctomycetota; class Planctomycetia; order Gemmatales; family Gemmataceae; genus SIAQ01. The sequence continues at coordinate 8,277 of JACQFG010000336.1, forward strand.
TCATGTCACGTTTGCAACTTGCCATCGACCAGATCGTGTTCGCTCGCAACTACACCATCGGGCTACTCGATCAGACCAAGACCGAGGACTGGTTTCGGCAACCACCGGGCGGTGTCAGTCACATCGGCTGGCAGGTCGGCCATATCGCCTTTTCTGAATACCGGCTAGCGCTTTGGCGAATTCGGGGGCCGCAGCCCCAAGATGGTGTACTTTTCTCGCCAGAATTCAAGAATCTGTTTGGGGCGAATTCGGTGCCGCAACCAGACTCGGCGTTTCCTCCAGACGAAATCCGTGCGGCACTAGACAGGGTTCATGAGCGGGTGCTTCTGGAACTGCCGGGGCTTGACGAGGCCGAACTGGATCAGCCCGTGCCGTATCCCCATCCCTTTGCGAAAACGAAACTGCTTGCGCTGCTGTGGTGCGCCCATCATGAAATGCTGCACGCCGGTCAGATCGGGTTGTTACGCCGCCACCTTGGTTATCCGCCGATCTGGTGATGAACCTTCCGAACCTCCCGCAAACGTAGAATGCAAATAGGAGGCTCGGTCATGGCCAATCCGAAAAAAAGAGTGCCGGAGAACGTCGCTGGTGATTTCTTCGTCGATTCAACTTGCATCAACTGCGATGCCTGTCGTCAAATCGCTCCGTCTGTTTTCGGTGAAGCCGCTGAAACGTCTTTCGTCAAAGCCCAGCCCGTCTCCAGCGCCGACCGCCAACAAGCATTGCGAGCATTGCTGGCCTGTCCCACCGGGTCCATCGGTTGCCTCGGCGAAGATGACGTGAAGGCGGTGATGACGGACTTCCCGATGGTGATCGAGGAGACGGTCTATTACTGCGGTTACAACTCGCCCAAATCGTATGGCGGCAACAGCTATTTCATCCGGCACCCCGCAGGCAACTGGCTCATCGACTCGCCCAAGTTCGTCACGCCGCTCGTGAAACAGTTGGAGGCGCTCGGCGGCATCGCCAACATCTTTTTGACGCATCGAGACGACGTGGCCGACGCTCATCGCTTCGCCGAGTATTTTGGAAGCCGTCGCATTATTCATCGAGGTGAATTGTCGTCGCAGCCGGGTGCGGAGTTGATTCTCGACGGCCAGCCAACCTCCGCCCGCAAGGACGACGGCGACCCGTTGGATGACCATTTCCACGTCCAGATCGTTCGGCTCGATGCCGAACAGATCGCGGGCCAACGAGGCCCATTGTTCGTCGGTGAGGCTCAAAATCGCCTGGTAGACCGAGGTCGGGCGATTGCTCGGTTTCATTTTTTCAACGGGGACCCTGCCCCAAAAGAATTCCGGGGCAAAGGAAAGGGCATACGACATGTCGCTCCTTCCAGAAAAATAAAGCGACCCAGGAACCAACGCACCCTCTTGGGCAATGGTCCCTGGGCCATGTGGCATGGACAACTCGCGATCAATAGGGAATCTCCTCTCCCGGTTGCTCGCTCTCGTGGCCGTTGTTCGCTGGCGCCTGGGCCTGCCCGCGCAGATGGTGCATTGGGGAACTCCACAGCGGGAGCCGCACCCTTTGCAGCCGCGTGATCCTTGCTTTGGAACAGCGTTGGCCGGCTTGCGACGTGTCATGGCTTGATGCTCCATTCGCCGCAGACGATTTCCAGGGCGTGGAGACAGCCGGCACGGGCAAGGGCACGGTTCCAATCGGAGTCGAGATCGGGTTGTTGGATGATCATCGGCGGGAAGCCGCCGCGATCGAGCCACGCAAGCAGGTCGGTGGCATGTTCTTCGATTTCGTCCCAATCGCCAGCCGCGTAGGCAGCAAGCAACTGGTCCCAGGCCGCCTGGGGATCCATGCGTTCTCCTTTCATCA
>JACQFG010000332.1 GCA_016200155.1 Planctomycetota bacterium
CAGACCCAGGCCACCCACTACCCACTACCCACTACCCACTACCGGGCACACCAACTGACTTTGCATTCGGGCTCGATTCGTGGTGCAATGAAGTAGGCGATGAGTTTCCAGGCAGTCCACTCACGCCGTTCGTTCCAAATGCTCCGCGCTTTTTGGGGGGACGCGCCTGCGTTCGGAGACTGATAGGGATGCGCATTCGCATCAAGCCCATCAAGCAATCCGGAGGACGGTCATGCACATGTTCTGCGTAGTTGGCGTGGCGTTGGCGGCGGTTGCATCGCTTGGCGCAGGCGACGATGCACAGAAACACAACACGCTCACCGAGAAAGAAAAGGCCGACGGATGGATCCTGCTCTTCGACGGCAAGACAACCAAGGAATCGACGGTGAGGAGCGGCCCAAAGCCTGAACTGGCGGCCAAGGAGCGGACCGAGGTGCGTGACGGGGTACTCGTCTTTTGGTGCAAAGCCAACGAAGGCACCATGATCTTGACAAAACAACCATTTCACAAGTTTGAGCTGCGCTTCGAATACCGGCGGAGTGGCAAGGGCATTGCCGAAGTGATGTGGCTGCCGCTGAACGGATCGACAAAGAAAAAGGACGACGTATGGAACGAATTCAGCGTGAAGTATTCCGGCGGATTAAGGATTCACGGCGAGGAGAAAGAACCAGGCGTCGGCACAACAAAATCGCAAACGGAATTGTTCGGAGATGCGGAAGTCGCCCTGCCGATGCACATTCAGGTATTCCCTGAAACGAAACTTTACCTGCGTAATATCAAGATCAAAAAGCTGTGACGCGGAAGGAAGAAGATAGAGAAAGCAGCAGGAATCGAGGCGGTGTTCGTCATGCAATTACAGGACGGCCGTCCGGGCGCAAAGCCCGTCGCGCCACGGAAAACACGGAACCGTGGCCGGGGTCTGTACTCAGACCCCGGCGAAGTGCCAGCAGCGAAGTCCTCTTGGCGAACATCGTGTTTGATGGACGGCAATCTGAAGGTGAAAGACTCTTGCAGGGGGAGTCTACACTTGGACTTCGCCGGGGTCTGAGTACAGACCCCGGCCACGGCCAGGAGAAGAGAGGCAAGCCTTAGCCGTCAACCATCTGCTACAATAGCGGCATGAATCAAACTCGCTCGGCAACCGGCATCAGCGTCACCTTTCACGGCGCTGCCCAGACCGTCACCGGCTCCATGCACCTTCTGGAAACGCCCGATGCCCGCATCCTCCTTGATTGCGGGCTCATGCTCGGGCAGCGCGAGGAAGTCCATCGCCGCAACAGCCAATTTCCGTTCGCGCCGTCGTGGATCGATGCGGTGCTGCTGAGCCATGCCCACATCGATCATTGCGGGAACCTGCCCAACCTGGTGCGTCAGGGATTTACGGGGCCGATCTATTGCACGCCGGCGACGCGCGACCTCATGGGCATCATGCTGACCGACTCGGCCAAGATCCAGGCGGAGGAAGCCGCCCTGGCGCCGCGCGTCGATGAGTGCAGCACCGCCCTGCTCTACACCGGCAAGGAAGTCGAGCAGACCTTGAGGCAGTGCGTCTCGGTCCCGTACGGCATGTCGCAGGACGTCGCAGAAGGAGTGCGCGTCCAGTTTCACGACGCGGGACATCTGCTCGGCTCGGCGATCATTGCGGTCGCCTGCAATTTTCACGGCGCGACGCGCACCATCACGTTTACCGGCGATCTGGGGCGCGACAACCTGCACTTTCTCGGCAAGCCGGCGCCGCTGCCGCCCTCCGACATGGTCATCTGCGAATCGACCTACGGCGGGCGGCTGCACCAAACGCCGGCGGCGCTGATGAAGCGCCTGCACGAAGTCGTCAAGCAGACGATCGAGCGCGGCGGCAAGGTGCTGATCCCGGCGTTCAGCCTCGGCCGGGCGCAGATTGTCGTCCACTATCTGCGTGAGGCGATGCAGCAAGGCCGGCTGCCGCTCGCGCCGGTGTTCGTCGATAGTCCGCTGGCGACGCGCATTGCCCAGGTTTATCGTCGCCATCCGGGCTGCCTTGCGGCCGGCGTTCTCGATACGATGAACGACGGCGAGGCGGTGCGCTATGTCAGCGATTTTCAGGAGAGCCGCGATCTCAGCTTTCGCAAGGGGCCGTGCATCCTGGTGGCGTCGGGCGGCATGTGCGAGGCGGGGCGGATCCTGCATCATCTCGAAAAGAACATCGACGACCCGCGCAACAGCGTCGTCCTGGTGAGCTATCAGGCGCCGGGCAGTCTGGGACATCGGATGCTGGAGCGCGGACCGAGGGTGCGTGTCCGCCGCAAGATGTGCAACAAGTGGGCCGACATCATCGACCTGAACGGCTTCTCCGGACATGCGGACCAGCAGGACCTGATGCGCGCCTTGCGGCCGCTCGCCGCGAGCCAGCCGCGCGTGCGGTTGGTGCATGGCGACTTGAGCCAGGCGTGGGTGCTGGCGGCGGTGCTGCGCGGCGAGGGCTTCGAGGACGTCGCGATCCCGCAGCGCGAGGACAGTGCGAGCTTGGCGTGATGGCCGCTCGCGGCTTAGCGCTCGCGTGGCGCCATGCGAGCGCTAAGCCGCAAGCGGCGACTTGGGATTTCTCATGACGCAGGACGATCGTTTCCCCGGCATCGATCAGGCGGTGGCACTGCCCGCCCTGCTCGGTTATTTGAACTTCTCCGAAGGCCGGCCCGATCCGCGCTTCCAGAAGCAATTCCACGACGCGTTCTGCTTCATCGCCGAGCATGGCTCCACACAGCCCTGGGCCGACTTGCAAGCGCTGCTCCTTGATCGTCTGCAAACATTGCATCAAGCCGGCGGGGCGGCGTTCGCAGAGATCTCGCAAGCGGAGGCGGTCGTGCGGCTGGCGCTGGGCGATGTGCCGACCGCCTATCGAGCGCATCATCGCGACCTGCTGGCGCATCAGACGGATGCCAGCTTGTTGCAGCCGATGTTTCTGGCGCGCGTGTGCGAGGCGGTGATCAACCAGCGCGGGCCGTGGACCGAAACGGCGCGGATCGTGCCGGCGGCGGTGCGGCAGCTCAACGATTATGTCGGCCATCGCCCCGTCGCCGTCCTCGAGAACAAGCTGCGCGGCGAAATATATGAGCACGAACGCCTGCGGCCCATCCCGCTTTACATCCGCGGCGCCGGCGTTGCCCGCGGCAAGTATCACGAGCTTGTCGAGATCGCCCTCAAGATCCTCGAGGCGGCGCCCGAATCGATCCGGACCGAGGCCTATTTCGATCCGGCCCTGATGGACGAACTTGCCCTCGATCCACGCGCTTACGACTTCGGCCATCCGGCGGACAAACGGCCCAACTATTGCTTCGGCGAATGGGACCCGCACCTCCTCGACACGCAGGGCCGCTATCGCCGGTTCGTCGTCAGGCAAATCCTGATCGACGGGCTGTGGCAGCGCGCTCACAAGGCGACGTCGAGCGATCACGCCGACTGGCTGTACGAATCGGCGGCGGTGCTGGCCGGCACGATCCTCATGGCATCGGGGGTGTGCGGTTCGGGGCCGCAGACGCATGACTCCACCGTGACGCTGTCGAACCTGGTGCCGCGGATCGCCCGCTACCGCGAGACGTTCTACGCCCAGCTTTTGCCAAGCGTCCCCGGAAAGCATGGCGAACGGTTACGCAAGGAAGCGCAGCTCTTGAAGCAGCCCTTCGGCGGAGTGCGGCAGGCGCTCAATCAGTACCTCGCCAATCAGCGTGCCTTGCAACTGCAACAGCGCCACCTCGCGTTGCTGTTCGCCGAGATCGGCTACTCTGACGCCGCCCGCCGGCAGGTCGCGCGCATCCCCGTCGCGTCGGTGCGCATCCTCACGGAGATGCAGATCTTGCTCACGACCGGCAACCTCGGCATCGACCGGGGCCGGCTCGACGATGCCGCCAAGTCCCTCGGCGCCATCGAGGACTTGCTCAAGCGCGGCATCGCTTGCGGCGCCCTCGCCGATCCGTGGAACATCCTCGGCTTCTCGGCCCAGTATCCCCGCTTTCAATCGCTCGAGGACAGCGTGCGCGACTCGCGCATCGACGACCTGATTCACGTCATGGATCAGTATTTCAACCTGTACGGCCGACTGCTCAGCGAAGGAGCGTCCGCCGGCAGCTTCAAGCCCGATCGCGATCTCGCCAAGGAGATGCGCCGCCTGGCCGACTGGTGGGACCGCTTTGCCAGCACCACCGTCAGCGACATCGATCACGTCCACGGCAACGAAGCGACGCAGTCGGCCGAGCATGTCGCACGATCGCTGACGCGCTGGCGCCAGCGCGGCGCCGGCGCCGCCGACCTGGCCTTCTGGCGCGAACAGCTCGACGGCTTCCGCACCGCCAAGGCGTTCGCCCTCGTCGTCGATGCCTTGCTGCACAAGCAGGACTTCCGCGCCTCCGCGTCGCTGCTCATGACCTGGCTCAGTCAGTCCGGCGACGTGCCGCTCATCGAGGGGGAGCATTCGTTCCACCAGCTTGCCCTGCGCTGGATGCTCGGCATCAGCCTGGCCGCCAATGCCAACGGCCCGAATCAAGCGCTCCTCGAACTCGTCGTCAAGTTCTTCGATTACCTCGAAGCCAACGCAGATGAATACTGGCAGGTCCCCCGACTCGATGTGCTCGGCACCGGGGGCGAGGGCGAGGGCGAGGGCGAGAAACCCGAGGAAAACGACGACGATGACGCCCAGGACTCGATCTACAGTGCCGCTTATGAAGAGATGACGTACAAGGACAGCACCGACGACAACGTCGAGGGGGAAGTCCTCGACGTCATGCCGCAGAAGGACTTCGACCTGCTCCACGAGGCCGAGCGGCTGGAGAAGCGGCTGCAATTCCTGGCCACGCTGGCCCGGCTCTGGAACGTCGCGACGCGATGCCTTCGTGAAGCGCCGCGCGACGCTGTGCCCCGGCTCGATTCGTCGGTCGAGGCGTGGCGGAAGCGTGCCGAGCAGAACGAGCGCAGCCTGCGCGGGTTGCTCAACGACATTCACGAGCACGACGTCCCGAAGCCGGGCGGGGCGTTCGACGCCATGATCGAGTACGACCGCCGGCGCTCGACCAAGGAGCGGCTGCTGAATCAGGTGATTGCGACGTGCCTTGACCACGCGCTTGCCGTCGGGGCCTTGCGCGGCCTGGCGGGCGATACCGGGACTGCGAACGACGACTCCTGGCAGCCGGCTGTCCTGGGGCTGGAGCGGGCGTTGATGAGCAAGGACGCACAGGAAGCGCGCCGCCTGCTGCCGGAATTCACGGCCGGCTTCCGCGACGAGCCGCTCCTGTATACGCCGCTGTCGCACGGCGGCGATCCGCAGCTCATCCTGCAGGCCAGCCTCGCCCAGATGCTGCTGCGCGGCCTGGTACACAACCTGCCCAAGCAGGGCATGATCCGCGAGACCTATCAGCTCCTGCGTCTGGCCCGCTCGATGGAGGCCGGCCAGACGCTGAACGGCCCGCGCATCACCGAATACGATCGCCTGTTCCAGTTCGGCCTGCAAGCCGTCGTGGACGCCGTCGTCGATGCCGCGCAGGCGCAGGGTGTCGAACCGGCCCGACTGGTCGACGCTCTCGAAACGATCGTCGAGCCCTTCGCGGTCACCTGGCGCGACCACAGCCAGACGTTGCGCGTCGCCACGCTCGAGCTGATCACGCATGACCGCGACTGGGCCAAGATGACCGAATTCATCAAGAAATATGGGCGGGAGCTCTTCCAGGCCAAATTCCTGGCGATGGCGAACCTGCGCGGCATCCTGATGCGCGGCGTCGGCGCCTATCTCAAGGACATCCAGGCCGAGCCTGACCCGCTGCACCCGTTGCAGCTCATCGACGACCTCGACAACGGCGCCGCGCGCGACGACGTCGAGCGCGTGCTCCAGATCATCTTGCAGACGCTGATCGAAAACTACGATCACCTGCGCGATTACAACGCCACCACCACGCAATCGGACTACGGCGACAACCTCCATCGCCTGTTCGATTACCTTCGGCTCAAGGCACGCTACGATCGGGCCGCCTGGCTGCTCAAGCCGCTCAATCTCGTACACGAGACGCTGGCCCGCCGCGACGGCGACACCGCGGCGCTGTGGCGGCAGCGCGTCGAGAACATCACGCGCGACTCGGCTCAGAAATATGTGCAGGAACTCGCCAAGCTGGAGAAGGCCCACGGCATCCGCCTGGCCACGATTCGCGATCGCATCGAAGAACGCTTCGTGCAACCCCTCGTGCTCGATAGGCTCTGCGCCTTGATCGAGCCAGCCTTGGAGCACGCGGAGTCGGCCCCGGCGAAGGATGAGATCAGTCCGCTGGAAAAGGAGCTGGAGCCTTTCGCGACGACGCCGAGCGGCGTCGGCCTCGACGCACCGACGTGGCTGATCCGCTTGCAGAACGAGTTGGAACGCGTCCGCACCGCCCAATCCGACCTGGGCAACCTCGCCGAGACCGCCTTCCACGTCCCGAAGGTCACGGTCCCCTTTCAAGCGCTGGTCGATCAGCTGAGCGACTGGGAAAAGCGCAGCAGGGAGGAGTAGCCGGGGGCGAGAAAGGGAGAAGGGGAGAAGGGGAGAAGGGAGGTCGCTCCCTTTCTCCCCTTCTCCCTTTCTATTTTCGCGCGGCTTCACCGCGTACGACATCCGCGGCGGCGTCTCCGGCTTTGTCCTGCAGCTGGGTGCGGACCTGTGTGATGCCGTCGTCGATGCGGTCGCGATAGGATTGCGGGACGCCGGACACGACGGTCCTCGTCGCACGGGCCAGCGCGGGGGCGATGGTCGCCCGATCGAACCAATCCTGGAAGATCGGCAACGACAGCGAGGCCATGGTCGCACAGACGCAGGCCACGATGGCCGTCATCTTGGCGGCGCCGAGCAGGGCGCCGAGCACGCGGTCCCACGTCTCCAGGTTGGCGATCTTGATCGCCTGGTGTGCCAGACGGGTGAGCACGTAGAGGATGACGTAAATC
>JACQFG010000333.1 GCA_016200155.1 Planctomycetota bacterium
CAAGTTGGACAAGTACGACAAGTCCCCCGAGTTCAAAGGCAAGAACAAACCGAACGCCGAAGGCCCGCCGGCGTCGAAAATGCCGCCGATCGGGCCGATCGGATTGCCCATGCCTCCGGGCTATGGTCTCGGCGGCGGTGGTCCCATCTTCGCGCCGCCGGGGACGCCGCCGGGGGGCATCATTCCCGCCATGACCACGCCTCCGCCGCCGGCGCCCCCCGTCCCGGTGCTTCCCAGCTACTTCGATGAGAACAAGAAGGACTCCGGCAAACCGACAGGTCAGCCCGGCAAGGGCAAATATGACGAAGCCGAAGGCAAACAAGGCGGCGACCCGAAACAGGGTGACGCCAAGAAGGGCGACCCAGATGGCAAGGAAAAAGGACAGTCCAAGGACCCCGAAGGAGATAACAAACCGGGCGACAAGGCGCCGAAGGGTAGCGAAACGCCGAAGTCCGATCCGAAACCCAAGGTCGAGGAGCCGATCGACGCGGGCCGCAAAATCATCCGCACCGGCGAGATGGAGTTCGAGGTCGAAAAGTTCGACGACGCCCGCAACATCATCATCGCCATCCTCAAGGGAGACAAGAAGGACGGCAAGGTCATCTACGCCGGCGTCCCCGGCGGGTTCGTCGCCACCAGCAACAGCGATCAGCTCCCCAACGGCAAGATGCGCGGCTCCATCGTCGTGCGCATGCCGCCGCAGCACCTCGACGAGTTCATCCGCGACCTGCGCCGCGCCCTCACGGTCAAGGGTGAATTGAAGAACGAGCGCATCACCAGCCTCGACGTCACCAAGCAATACACCGACATGGAAAGCCGGCTCCGTGCCGCTCGCACCATGGAAGAGCGCCTGATCCAGATCATCAAGATCGGCAAGGGCGAGATCAAGGACCTGGTCGCCGCCGAGCGCGAGCTGGGCGTCTGGCGCACCAAGATCGAGGAGATGGAAGGCGAGATCCGTTACTACTCCAACCAGGTTTCGCTCAGCACGCTGACCATCACGCTGACCGAGAAGGAAATCTTCGCCCCCGCCTCCGTCGTGCTGACGGAGAATGTCAAGCTGCGCGTCGAGGTCGACAACGTCGCCGAGGCGCATCAGGCCGCCATGGCTGCCGTGGAGGAGTTCAAGGGCACGCTGACCAAGTCGGACCTCAAGCTGCACCCGGGCGGCCAGCTCCAGTCGATCATCCAGGCTGAGATCCCGCCGGCCAACAAAAAGGATTTCACCAAGAAGATCGAGAAGCTCGGCATTCCGTCCGACTATCAGGAGTTCCAGTATCAGCACACCGAAGGCGGCACCGGCAAGGCCCTCAGCCTCAAGCAGCGCAAGGGCGACGTCCGCTTCGACCTCACGATGTTCAACAACGCCAACATCCGCCCGCGCCTGGCATCCGACCTGAAGATCGCCACCGCCGACGTCCCGGGCGATTACGCCAAGATTCTCGAAAGCGTCGCCAAGGTCAGGGGGCAGGTCCGCGACGCCAAGCTCAACGAGCAAGACAAGCTGAACATCAACGCCTATGTGGATTTCAACGTGCCGACTTCCGAGAAGCCGGCGATCGACAAGCTGCTCTTCGACATCGGCCCGATCCTCGAGCGCGTCAATATCCGGGCCCCGTTCAGTGAGCTTTCCACCGAGCGCAAGTTCGGCTACACCGTGATGCTGCGCGACTTCGCCGCCATTCCGCCGACCAAGTCGGCTGTCGAGACCATCGCGACCACCGACGTGCCGGCCGCCTACGCCAAGCTGCAAGAAGCGATCGCCAAGGTCAAGGGGCTGATCACCGACGCGCGCGTCAACGACCAGGACAAGATGAACGTCAACGCCCAGATCGATTTCTCGATCCCCAGCGAAGAGTTCGCCGCCTTTGAGAAGATCCTCAAGGACCTCGGCATGTCGCTGTCGCGCACCAACGTGCAGGCGCCGATGAAACAGCTCTCGACGGGGCGCAAGTTCGGCTACTCCATCGCGCTGCGCGATTTCGCCAGCATTCCGCCGAGCAAGGCGGTCTTCGAGGTCATCGCCACTGCCGATGTGCCCGACGCCTACGCGAGGCTGCAAGAGGCGATCACCAAGGTCAAGGGGCTGGTCGCCGACGCCCGCGTCAACGAGCAGGACAAGATGAACGTCAATGCCCAGCTCGATTTCACGATTCCCAGCGAGGAAGTCGCCGCCATTGAAAAGATCCTGAAAGACCTCGGCACTGCCCTGGTGCGCACCAGCATGCAGGCGCCGATGAAGCAGCTCTCGACGGCGCGCCGGTTCGGGTATTCGATCGCGCTGCGCGATTTCGCCAGCGTGCCCCCCAGCAAGATGGTCATCGAACGCATTGCCGTCAAGGACGTGCCGACGACCTACCTGAAGGTGCTCGACGCGATCAACAAGGCCAAGGCGGTGGTCGTCGACTCCAAACTCAACGAGCAGGACAAGACAAACGTCAACGCCCAGCTTGATTTCACGGTCATGATCGAAGAAAAGCCGACCATCGACGCGCTAGTCACAGGTCTCGGCATCAGCCTGACGCGCACGAATGTGCAAACGCCGGTCAATGTGATGTCCACGACCAAGAAGTTCGGCTACATGCTGGACCTGCGCGACCTGGCCACGGTTCCGCCGACCAAATACACGGACCAGAAGATCGCGACCAACGATGTGCCGGCCAACTACGCCAAGCTACTCGACGCCGTCGCCAAGATCGACGGGCACGTCGCCAACGCCAAGCTGTACGAGGAAGACAAGCTCAACATCAAGGCCGAGATCGGCTTCAGCGTCCCGACCGACAAGAAGGGGGGCATCGACAAGCTGCTCGACGACATCGGCCCGCTCCTGTCGCGCAACAACGCCGAGACGCCCGCCAACCAGCTTCGCACCGACAAGAAGTTCGGCTACTCGATTGAGCTGCACGATTTCGCCAGCATCCGGCCGAGCCATTTCTCGAAGGTGACAATTGCCGCGAGCAAGGTGCCGGCCAACTACGCCATGCTGCTGGAGGCGATCGCCAAGGTCAAGGGGCAGATCCACGCCGCCAACCTCAACGAGCAGGACAAGCTCAACATCACCGGCGTGATCGACTTCAGCGTGCCGAGTACCGAGAAGAAGGCGATCGAAGATCTGCTGGGCGAGGTCGGCACGGTGCTGTCGCGCACCAACGATCAGACGCCGGCCAACGTGCGCTCGACCGACCGCAAGTACGGGTTTGCCGTCACGATGAGCGATTTCGCCAACATCCCGGCCCGCGAAACGTTCATTCTCCAGATTGCGATGAACGACGTGCCCGCGACCTTCCGCGAACTGCAAGCCACGGTCGGCAAGGCCAAGGGCTGGATCAGCGTCGGCCAACTCCGGGAGGACAACAAGGCGAAGATCGAGGCCCAGCTCAACTTCGACGTCCCGGTATCGGAGAAGGCCGCCATCGAGACCG
>JACQFG010000331.1 GCA_016200155.1 Planctomycetota bacterium
GGGGTCACCCCGCAGGTTCGGAGTACCTAACCTGCGGGCTTGGTCTATTCGCCGTACCGGGCGACCAGCCGGGAGATTGAGTTGATCGCCCGGGTCTGGCACATGCCGTAGTTCTGGGCAACGTCCTGAGCTGCCTCGCGGATGGCCCGGAACTCGAGTACTTCGAGTGGGACGTTGGCTTCCTTTGCCTCGGAACGCAGGCCGGGCAAGCTGAGTACGATGACGGCAGCGTGAATCGCGACCGCGGCGCGGGCGACCTCGATGCCGCGCTTGGCCAGCCAGTGGTGCTGGCGTTGCAGTTCTTTCTCGAACCGCTTGGTGAACTGCAGCTCATCGAGCCGGCCGAGCTGGAATTGCTCGAGGTGCTGGTAGAGCGGCCGGGCCAGGCGCGGCAGGACGACTTCCATCAACTGCTTGGACATGAAGCTACTCCCCAAGGATGCGTAAGAAGCGCCAACGACCCGTTTTGCCTGCTGTTGAAGGAATCCTACCCCGCGATAACGCTCTACGCAAAAAATCGGACAGCACGGCAGGAAAATTCACCCGGAAACCAGGCGGAATCTTCCGCACGTGAAATTCGCGTCGTGATCTCGTGTTGGGCGCTATGTTCAAACTCTGCGGATCAACGAACCACGGGGAGTACGGGGAACACGGGGGAGTTGCCGATTGCCAATCGCAGATTGCAGATTGAAAATACGGGGCGGAAATTGGGATTTGCAATTTGCAATTTCCCCGCGGATTCCCCATAATCACATTCAATCCCTCCCCTCGTTGCGAGGTCCATCCATGAAGTGTCTCCTTTGCCTTGTTGCCGCGTTGCTGCTTCCCTGGTTTACCAGCGCGTTCGACGCCGCTACGCGCGACCCGAAGCCCGCCAAGAAAATCACCTGGAAAAAGATCGTTCTCGACAAAAACTTCCGCTCCGAGGGGGTCGGCGTCGCGGACGTCAACAAGGACGGCAAACTCGACGTCATCGTCGGTGATTGCTGGTACGAGGCCCCGAAGCTCGAAGGCGGCGAGTGGAAACGCCATGTCTTGCGCAACGACCCTTCAGGAAAATCCGGCGACCGCGTCTGGCCTCTCGACAAGTACACCGAGTCCTTCTGCTGCTTCTGCGACGACTTCAATGGCGACGGTTTTCCCGACGTCATCGTCATCCCCTTCCCCGGCAAACCGTGCTACTGGTACGAGAACCCCGGCGCCAAGGGCGGCCTGTGGAAGCAGCATCTCCTGGCTTCCAGTGCGTGCAATGAGACGCCGATCTACGTCGATCTCTTCAAGACCGGCAAGAAATATCTCGTCATGGGCTGGCAGCCGCCCGGCCAGGGCACCATGGGCGAAATGTGCTACTTCGTCCCCGGCAAGGACCCGACCCAACCCTGGGAGCGAATCTCGATCAGCGGCCCCAGCGCCAAGGGCAAGGAGATCCCCGGCACGCGCATGTTCTCCCACGGACTGGGCCACGGCGACGTCAACGGCGACGGCCGAGTTGACATCATCGTCCCGCAAGGCTGGTGGGAGCAGCCCGAAAAGCCGGACGGCAAACCCTGGAAGTTCCATGCCGCTGCCATCACCAGCGACTGTGCCGATATGTACACCTATGACATGACCGGCACGGGCAAGGCCGACATCCTCAGCACCAGCGCTCACAACTACGGCTTCTGGTGGAGCGAGCAGAAGGACGCCAAGACGTTTGTGCAGCGGCCGTTGTTCCCGCCGCCAGGCGAAGTTGCCAAGCTGCCCAAAGAGCACGGCTTGAACGACCAGGAAGCGGCCCTGTTCCAGGCCATCAATAAGGTCCGCCTCGATCAAGGTTTGGCGCCGTGGCGGCTCAACAACGCATTGAGGGCCGAGGCGCGAAAGCTAGGCACCATGGTTGCCAAGGACGACAAGGGAGGAATCACCGAGGCCACGACAATCCAGGTCCCCAAGCCCGAGACCAAGGCGTTCGGGAGTGCGCAGTCTGCAAAGGAATTTAGTCCACAGACCGCTGCCTCAGCCTTGTATCCGAATGACACGTACAAGGCGAAGCATTCCGCGCCGCACCTCGAAATCGGTGTCAGCGTCTCGAAAACCAACCAGGGACGAATCATGAGCACACTTGTCATTCAGGATCGGGGCCAGTTCTCGCTGCCATCGCAAACCCACTCCCTGCAAATGGTCGATATCGACGGCGACGGCCTGCCCGACCTCGTCACCGGCCGGCGCTGGTGGGCCCACGGTCCGCGCGGCGACGCCGGGCCGAACGATCCGGCCTACCTCTACTGGTTCCAGGCCAAGCGCGGCAAGGACGGCCTGATCTCCTTCACGCCCCATCTGATCGACGACGATTCCGGCATCGGCACGTCCTTCGCCATCGCCGACATGAACGGCGACGGCCTGCCCGACGTCATCGTTTCGAACAAGAAGGGCGTGCACGTGTTCCTGCAGCAACGATGACTTGTCTTCTCGGGGTGCAGGCGGCTCGCCTGCACGGTCANNGGTCAAGGCGTGCAGGCGAGCCGCCTGCACCACGGGGGCTTGCCGCATTCGTTTGTGATGCGATATAATCACGAAGACCGAATGTTATCCTTGAGGTGATTCCAATGTCCGAACACGCATCCCACGACAACAACCACGCACCGGCGCACTTCACCGATGCGGAATGGGCGGATTTTCAGGCCGACGACTTCTCGGCCGGCAAGGCGGTCGTCATCCTGATGCTGGGCATCTTCGGCACCGGCGTCTTCATCTACAGCGTCGTCGCGTACTGGGTGATGGCGTTCTCCGCCTGATCCGTCATTGCCGCTTGCGGCCTAGCAGTCTCGAAGTTGCTACGCCGCAAGCGGCAAGAAGCTCCCCGTTTTCATGTCCACCACACCCGCCGAATCACCGTTGCTGCCGGGGACGCTCCACATCTATGTCGCGTTCGACTGGGGCGACGAGATTCGGCTCGAACAGGTGCGTCAGATCGTGCCCGCGTCGGCCCAGGAACTGCCGCGGCGGCGCCGCACTCCGCCGTCGTTCTTCTATCGTCCGCCGCCCCTGCGCGTCACGCTGCCGGACGCTGATCTGGAGTTCGCCCAGATCGGCAAGGTTCAGGCGTCGGCGAGTGTGACGCTCTTCGACTTCGGCGCCGTCAGCATCTCGCTGCACATTCCGTTCACCGCACGTGCCGACGCGCTGGCCCAGCTCGCAGGCGCCCTGGCCGACACCACGCCGCTGATCCAGAAGGCGCGGGCGCTCGTGGAGCCGCTGCATCAGCAACTTTTGGGCGCCATTCAGGACCCGCTCTGGCAGGATGATCTGAGCGAGGAATACATCGTCTTCCAGTTCGGCCCGGAATCTCTCGCGCAGACCACCGATCGCGCCTGGCTGGCCGGCATCGTCCACCTCGAAAGCGATCCGCTGAGCGGCGAGGAGATCGACGAGGCCCTGCGGCATCAGCTCAGCTACAGCCCGACCGACCTCTTCGTCGCCGACTGGGCCGCCGCCGTGCTGATCGATCGCGATTGTGCCGACACGCTGCACGCGATCAGCTTCGCCAACCTGCAGCTCCTGGAATTCCGCCACATCGACAACCGACTCGACGAGAGCCTGCAAGCCGCCTCGCGCCTGATCCACCCGCTGACGCGCTCGCTGATCCCGTCCTGGCGCATGCACGAACGGCCCCTGCACGTCCTGGGCGAACTCAAGGTCGAGGCCAACGGGCTCTTCGAACGCACCGGCAACGCGCTCAAACTCGTCGGCGACCCGTACCTCGCCCGCGTCTATCGGCTGGTGGCCAAGCGCTTCTACATCGAGACGTGGATCGAGAACATCCAGCGCAAGCTTGAGGTCGCCGAGGGCATCTACGAAGTGGTCTCGCACCAGTCCGCCAGCTTTCGCGCCGAGTTTCTTGAGATCGTCGTGGTGATCTTGATCGTGATCGAGATAGTCCTCGCGTTTGTACACCGCTAATATCGCCCATCTCCGTCGCTCGATGGATCGCGACGTCTCATCGAGTAGCATCGCAGGTGAAATATCGGACGATCTTCGCAACTTCTTCGTGTACAGTCGATTGCGTCGGCGTTTTTCGCGACGTCTCAGCAAACCGTAGGGGTACCCCCAGGTGAAATGT
Organism: Planctomycetota bacterium; assembly: GCA_016200155.1. GTDB lineage: Bacteria > Planctomycetota > Planctomycetia > Gemmatales > Gemmataceae > SIAQ01. The sequence goes on from JACQFG010000331.1 coordinate 4,100, forward strand.
CGAGACAGCGTAGCGAATTCTGGACGTGCTGACCTTGCAATTCTCGCGAATCGGTTTGTCGCCTTTCGCTCCGCGAAAGAGCGTCCTTTCGCGGAGCGAAAGGCGACAATGCGGCATACGTGAAGGCCGACCGAGCGACGAATTGAAGCAACAGAGCCTGAAGCGTGAGCGAAGGAGGATGTCCCTTCACTTACGCTTCAGGCTCTGATGAGTGATGACGCGCGTCAATTGTCCTTTTTCATCTCGCCGCCCTTTTTCTCATCGTCGGGGCGCGGCCGATTGTCGGGCAGAACGAGGACGCCGGTCGGGCCGGAGCTGGCGTACGGCAGCGACGGGCGGAAGGTGGACACCTCGGCGCTGTTGGCGCTGCGTGCCTTGCGATAGCCTATGACGGTCGCGAAGTTTTCCGCGGAGATCATCATCAGGCCGCGATCCTTGGCCTCGTTGCGCATCGCCAGGTTCGACGCATTGACCTGATCGTTGCGGCCCGCGTTGACGGCTCCCTCCTTGGCGGGCTCCTTTTCATCCTTCTTCTCTTCGTCGCCCGCCTTTGCCTTTTCGGTCTTGAGGTTGTCGCCGAAGATGAGGTAGCGCGTCTTGGCGGTGATGCGGCCGTCGACCTTGCCGTCGCGCAGATCGACGAACGCATCGACGATCATGCCGTTACGTTTCAAGAGGTACATGAAGTCTTCCATCTGGCGGACCTGCTCGGCGGGGTTGTTGGTTTCCTCGCCGGTGACGCTGACATAGCCGGCGACGGCAACGCGCGTGCCCCAGAAGAGGTTGAAGAGCAGATCGCCTTCGCGCATGGCCGATTCCGATTCGCGCTGCAGCCGGGTGCGCGTGTTGAGGTTCAAGAGGATCTCGTGTCCGTCGACATCGTACATCGAGGTGATGCGGCAAATCGAAGTGCCGGCGTCGATGACCTTGATGATCTCGATCGACCCCTTGAGCTGCTTGTCGGCCCGGCCGTTGATGCCGGCGCCGAAGATGTTGAAAGTGAGTTCCGGCTTGACGCCGTGCGCGCTGCCGAGGTTGATGGTGACCTGGCGGAGATCGAGGTCGACCTTGGTGACGCGGCCCACGGGCGAGTCCCAGAGCGGCCTGCCCGTCGAGATGTCGAGGATGAGCGGAAAGATGTTGCCCGCTCCCGCGCCGGCCGGCGCGCCGCCCGGCGCTCCCGCCGCGGCCCGCATCTCCTTCATCTCGAGTTCCAGGACGCCGATCTTGCGAGCCTGTGCGGCCATCGCTTTCGCGTGGTCGTCCCTCTCCTTCAAGAGTTCTTCCTGTTTTTCCGTGAGGTCCTGCGTGAGCTTGGCCTTTTCGATGAGCGCGTTTTTGAAATTGTCGTTGTTCGTCTTCACGATCGCCATCTGCGTGACGTTGTGGGTCGTGATGTCCTGGTTTGCCTTGGCCTGGAACGCATCGACCTGATCCTGGAGTTTCTTGGCCAGCGTTTCATAGCGCTGCTGATTCTTGATGGCAACCTCGGCCTTGGATTTCAGGTCCTTGATCGCGACCTCGGCGTCGTTGAACTTGGTGGGATAGTTATCCACGAAGTCGCCGCTTTGATCGACGTAGCCGAGCTTTTCCCTCTTGTGCAGGTCTTCCAACAGGCTGCGCGCGAATTCTTTGTCCGGCTCGTTCTTGAAATCACCGCCGTCGGGCTCATTGGTGAACTTGAGACGATGGGCGGTCATTTGGCCCAATTGTTTGTCGTCTAATTTGCCCCCCAGGCCGACGGCGAGTTCGTAGGCGAGCATCTTGTAGAATTCTTTGCCGACCTTTTCCCCGTTCTTGGCGTCCGTGGCGGCCTTCGCTGCGCGGCGCAGGTCACCTTGGTCCGCATAGCCGTAGTAAGCGAAGATACCCAGGCCGATCGACACGAGGACGAAGAAGACCAGGAAGATCACCAGCACGATGTTCGGGCTGCCGCTTTTTTCTTTCGTCTTTTTCTTGAGACCGGCCATGGGATCACCTCAAACGGGAGACGTGCATTGTCCACTTCTTACCATGTTAAACAGTTCCGTCGCCATGTCAAAGGAATTACCGTGGAAAACCTTGCGGCTCACGGGAAGGCTGCGGAAGGTGCCGATTGTACGGGTGTGGTCGGGAGGGGGTGAGCGATTTCCACATCAACCTGCCCATAAACGAGAGCTTTGCAACGCAATGTCTGTGCAAAGTCTGTGCAACGCACCCACCCCTCCCTGTCAAAAACGCACAGACTCACGCACAGACATTACAAGTACAATCCTCCCAAGGTGTTACGGTGTGTCATTGCCACGACGGCACAGGGTTGCAAAATGCGGCGTTGTGACGAAAGTCGAATGCGTTGCAAAACCCATGAACGAGGCCGAAGATAATACTTGACCAAAAAGTACACATTCCTATAATGAGCAGTAGGAACTTCGTGGAGAATTTCACAATGAAGATCACCGCTCAGGAAGAGTACGGGCTGCGCTGTGTCCTGCGGCTGGCGAAATCCGAGACCGGCACGACGACGTTGCCGGAAATTGCTGCTGCGGAAGGACTTACGGTAGCGTATGTCGCCAAGCTGATGGCCGTGCTGCGGCATGCCGGCATCCTCGACAGCGCCCGCGGGCGCTCTGGCGGCTATACGCTCGCCCGGCCTGCTGACGAGATCGGCCTGGGCTCATTGCTGCTTGTCCTGGGTGAACCGCTCTTTGATGAAGGCGAATATTGTCAGAAACACGCCGGCAGCGAGGCGCCCAACGGCGTTTGCTTGAACCACGCGACTTGCACGCTGAAATCGCTTTGGCAAACCCTCGAACACTGGATGCGACGGACCCTCGACCAGATCACGCTCGCCGACCTGGTCCAGCACGAAGGCCGACTGCCGGAGTTGCTGCGTGAACGCCTCGCCGCGGCGGTGCTCGCCGAAGAGCCGCAGCTGATCTCGTTGGGGATCACAAAATAACTGTTCCGCCGCTTGCGGCTTAGCGTTCGCATGGCGCCCGGCGGACGCTAAGCCGCAAGCGGCAGGAGATAATTATGACCACCGCAACCCAAACCATCGAGCAGCTCGCCAACAAGGAATACCAGTGGGGCTTCGTCAGCGACATCGAAGCGGAAGCGATTCCCAAGGGCCTCAGCGAGGACGTTGTGCGCCTCATCTCGACCAAGAAGAACGAACCGCAATGGCTGCTCGACTGGCGGCTCAAGGCCTATCGTTTCTGGACGACCATGGAGGAGCCGCGCTGGTGGCCGAACGTCAGCTTCCCGCCGCTCGATTATCAGAACGTGATCTACTACTCCGCGCCGAAGCCGAAGAAGCAACTCACGAGCCTCGATGAAGTCGATCCGGAGATGCTCAAGACCTTCGAGAAGCTCGGCATCTCGCTCGATGAACAGAAACGCCTCACCGGCGTCGCCGTCGATGCGGTCTTTGACAGCGTCTCGGTGGCGACGACGTTCAAGGACAAACTCGCGGAGATGGGCGTCATCTTCTGCTCGTTCAGCGAGGCGGTGCAGAACCATCCGGAGCTGGTCAAGAAATATCTCGGGTCGGTAGTGCCGTACAACGACAACTATTTCGCGACGCTCAACTCCGCGGTCTTCAGCGACGGCTCGTTCGCGTACATTCCCAAGGGCGTGCGCTGCCCGATGGAGTTGTCCACGTACTTCCGCATCAACGCCAAGGACACGGGGCAATTCGAGCGCACCTTGATCGTGTGCGAGGAAGGCGCCTA